>JAGXGR010000023.1 GCA_024636645.1 Legionella sp. | reverse complement strand
GCCATGATCTTCTGGATTAAAGAAAAGCCTGTGGAAAAAAAGTTGACCACCGAGAAGTCAGCTTCCATTCTGAGCACGGCCAAATCCGTTTATTTGAACAGCCAATACCTGCGAGCGGCTTTGTATACCAGTCTGATGAACATGGGCATTGCGGTTTTTGAGGCGATGATGGGGACATTATACCTTGAGCAGCGCCTTGGCATCACGGCGTCTGATGCATCTATCGTTAACTCCATGCTGTTTCTTGGAGCGATCGTAGGCGGACCGTTGATTGGCGGCTTTTCAGATAAAATAGGCCTGAGGCTTTTACCCATGAAAATGGGCGTGGTCGCATCCTTATTGACGGTGCTCGCCATGCTCTATCTGCCAGTATCCTACAATGCCATGCTCGTTCTGTTCTTTCTTCTGGGCCTGTTTACCTCGGCTCAGGTTATCAGCTACGCCCTTGTTGCTGAAAGCAGTCCCCCTGCCATTACAGCGACGGCAGTCAGCGTGATTTCCATATTGACGCAAGGCGGATTTATCCTCTTCCAGAACCTGTTCAGCCGACTGTTAACCAGTCACGGCGGCATGATAATTAAACATGGCGTACCGGTATACTCCTTAGCTGATTATCAATATGCTGCCATGATTCTGCCTTGTGGTTTGGTCCTTGCCCTGATAGCATTGTCCGGACTGAAAGAAACCTATTGTAAACAACAAGACAATTAATCATGACCAAAAAACGACGCGTATGTGTTTTGCTGATGGACTCCATGGGCATCGGCGCAAGTCTGGATGCTGTAAAATACGGCGATGAAGGTGCGAATACCTTTGCACATATCCATGAGGCTTGTGAGGCTGGCAAGTGCGATAAAGAAGGCTTGCGAAACGGCCCTCTGAACCTGCCTCATCTCACCAGGCTGGGTCTGTACCATGCAACGGTCGCCAGTTCAGGACTGCCGTTTGTGGACTTGTCCACTCTTCCGGAGCCTGAGGGTTATTTCGGGTATGCGGTAGAACAAAGCCTTGGCAAGGACACGCCCAGCGGTCATTGGGAGCTTGCCGGTGTACCTGTGACTTTTGAATGGGGTTATTTTCCTGAAACGCAGCCCTGCTTTCCCAAAGAACTCATCGATGATCTGGTATCCAAAACCAATCTGCCGGGTGTGCTGGGCAACAAGCATGCTTCAGGCACAACCATCCTTGAAGAGCTCGGCGAAGAACATATACAAAGCGGGAAACCCATTGTCTATACCTCGGCAGACAGCGTCTTTCAAATTGCGGCCCACGAAAAAACCTTTGGTCTTGAAAGATTGTACGAAATCTGTGAGATTGCCCGCGAGCTGGTGGACAAATACCAAATCGGGCGCGTCATTGCCAGGCCATTTGTTGGTGATTCAAAAGAAACATTCAAACGAACCGCAAATCGCCGCGATTACGCTACACCACCGCCTGCCAAAACCCTGCTGGATTATCTTAAGGCGGATGGAAGAGAGGTCATTGCTATTGGCAAGGTAGCAGATATCTATGCCCATCAAGGGATTACCCAAACCCTGAAGGCCGACGGCAATATGGCTTTGTTTGATGCCACCCTTAAAGCCATGGATACCGCGGCAGACGGCAGTCTGATATTTACCAATTTTGTAGATTTTGATTCATCCTACGGCCATCGACGCGATATCATTGGCTATGCAAAAGCACTTGAAGATTTTGATAAAAGACTGCCTGAGTTGTATGCTGCGATGGAAGATGGGGATCTGATGGTTATTGCAGCAGATCATGGCTGTGATCCCAGCTTTCCTGGCTCTGATCATACCCGGGAACATATTCCAGTACTTGTTTATGGTAAAAAACTGCAAACGCAGTTTATAGGTCGACGAGACAGTTTTGCAGATATTGGTCAATCCATTGCTGAATACCTTAACCTTGCTCCTTTAGAACATGGGCTGTCTTTTTTTAGCACCGACGCTTGATTTTTTATAGTTCATCCCCATTTATTCCGTTTACCATCGAGGTCGGTTGACTTTTATTATCAACCTGCCTGATTTTAAAATAATCTCTTGATTACTGACACACAAGCGATTTAATTAACAAGCAAAGGAAATTATTTTGGAACAATATCGAGGAACAACCATACTGTCTGTTCGACGGGGCGATAAAGTCGTCATCGGCGGCGATGGCCAGGTGACGCTGGGTAATACCGTCATGAAAGGCAATGCTAAAAAGGTCCGGCGCCTGTATAAAGACAAAGTCATTGCAGGATTTGCGGGAGGCACCGCCGATGCCTTTACCTTATTTGAGCGATTCGAGAGCAAGCTTGAAATGCATCAGGGGCATTTGGTCCGTGCCGCCGTTGAGTTGGCAAAAGATTGGCGAACGGATAAAATACTTCGCCGCCTTGAAGCGCTTCTGGCTGTCGCAGATAGCAAAGTCTCGCTCATTATTACCGGTAATGGTGATGTCATTGAACCCGAAGAAGGCTTGATTGCTATCGGTTCTGGCGGCCCTTTTGCCCAATCCGCAGCAAGGGCACTGATGGAAAACACTAAATTGTCTGCCAAAGCAATCGTTGAAAAAAGCCTGAACATTGCCGGTGATATATGCATATACACCAATCATAATCTAACTATTGAAGAGCTTGATAATGAAAGTAAATGAAAATATGGTAATGACGCCAAGAGAAATAGTCGAAGAATTAAATAAACATATTATTGGCCAGGATGAAGCCAAAAGAGCCGTAGCCATTGCGCTTAGAAATCGCTGGCGCCGCATGCAAATTGAAGATGGTATGCTGCGTAGTGAGATCATGCCGAAGAATATTCTAATGATAGGCCCAACAGGCGTTGGTAAAACAGAAATCGCCAGACGACTGGCCAAACTGGCTCAAGCGCCGTTCATCAAAGTAGAAGCGACCAAATTCACTGAAGTCGGCTATGTAGGACGGGATGTGGAGTCCATTATTCGCGATCTCGCAGACGTTGCTGTTAAACAGGAACGCGAACTCGCCATGAAAAAAGTCGAGCATCTGGCAGAAGATGCCGCTGAAAACAGGATACTTGATGTGCTGTTACCGCCTGCCAGAAACGTGGAAACCGTTGGCGCTGAATCGGAGACAACAACGCGTCAAGTGTTTCGCAAACAATTGCGTGAAGGAAAACTTGATGAGAATGAAATAGAAATCGAGTTGTCAACCTCCCCGGTCGGTGTTGAAATCATGGCTCCCCCTGGCATGGAAGAAATGACCAATCAGTTGCAATCCATGTTTCAGCAAATGGGAACACAACGCACCAAAACACGCAAAATGACGGTTGCCAAGGCAATGAAAATTTTACGTGAAGAGGAAGCTGCCAAGTTAATCAATGAAGAAGATACCAAAAGCAAAGCCATCGAAAAAGTGGAGCAACACGGGATCGTTTTCATTGATGAACTGGACAAAGTAGCCAAACGATCAGAACATGGCGGCGGTGGCGGTGATGTGTCACGGGAAGGCGTTCAACGGGATTTACTTCCTTTGGTGGAGGGCTCAACCGTCTCTACTAAATATGGCATGATTAAATCCGATCACATCCTGTTTATAGCTTCCGGCGCCTTTCATGTTGCCAAACCCTCTGATTTAATAGCAGAACTTCAAGGCCGACTGCCTATCAGAGTAGAGCTTACAGCGCTTACTGTTGAAGATTTTGTCCGCATCCTTACAGAACCCTTTGCTTCATTAACCGAGCAATATATTGCCTTGATGGAGACAGAGGGCTTGAAATTAAGCTTTGATGAATCCGGTATCAGACGCATTGCAGAGGTGGCCTGGCAGGTGAATGAAAGGACTGAGAACATCGGCGCCCGACGCTTATACACCGTCATGGAAAGGTTACTGGAAGTGATTTCCTTTGAAGCCACAGACAAATTCGGTGAAGCGGTGCATGTAGACAAAAAATACGTCAATCAGCACCTGGGAACCTTGATAGAAGATGAGGATTTGACAAGGTATATTTTATAAAATCACGTCATTAGATATATATTGTGCGCGTTTATAATCTGCTCTTTTAACGGCGCGCAGTATACCTGTCCAGTACCTCAGCTGCGACGAGTGTATCTCTCATATAGACCATGCCGTCCCCGCGCAGGCGGGGATCCATCCACAAAGATAGCACCATGCCATGCTATGTATAGATCCCCGCCTATGCACCTGCGCCGTGCAGTCATCTGGTCATTGATTTCCTGTTAACATCGCCCCCGTAATACGCTCCGCTCCTTACGGGCTACCTACCCGTATGCGCATGCCCTGTTTTAACGACCGCGACTTATTGGCAAGCTGCTATTCTTCCTCTGGCTATATATAGGTTATAATTAACATAGACTCATTAAACCTATACCTCTAATGACTGATGACAACCTATCTGATGAAGATAAAGCACTTTTTCGTGCGCATATGCGTTCAGTCAAACCGTTGAACAAAAAGGAGCTGGTCAAATCAGAAAAAATCAGGCCTGTTCCTATAAAAAAAATAACACACCCATCTGTTGCACCACCAAAGAAATCAATTCCACTCTCTGATTTTATTCAAGAACCGATCCAATCCGATACCCAGCTCAAATGGTATCGCCACTCGCTTCCCACGGCCCGTTTACGGGCTTTGAAAAATGGAGCGATACCTTGGGAAGGTCGCCTGGATCTTCATGGACTAAGGCCTGATCCTGCTCGAGAGGCGGTTTGCGATTTCATTTTAAACCAGCACTCACAAGGTAGGCGATGTTTGCTGCTTATCCATGGCCGAGGCAGTTATCAGGGTGAACCGCCTGTATTAAAAAATTTGATTAACCGTTGGCTACCGCAGTTCGATGAGGTACTGGCGTTTCATAGTGCGCACCCCAAAGACGGCGGACTGGGCGCTGTATATGTTCTTCTAAAAAGACAACGTGATGATTAATCAGTAGGTTGGGCCTTGGCCCAACAATGGATTTCAATACTTTATTGTTGGGCCAAGGCCCAACCTACAGCAGATTGATAACATTTTAATGCGACAGCTTGGATAAATAAGCATGATAGCTTGCGTTATATGGCTAATCGAAGGATAATTCGCTCATTTCATCATAGAGAAAGAGTTAACTATGGAACAGATAGGACAATTTATAATTAACCACTGGCAGCTTTGGCTGGCCTTGATCATTATTCTTCTTTTAATTTTCATTAATGAAGCAAGAGAACAGAAAAAAAAGGCCAAGTCTGTTTCACCGCAGGCGGCAGTTGATTTGATCAATCACGAGGATGCTGTAGTGATTGACTTGCGTGATAAAGACCTTTATAAGCAAGGCCATATTATCGATGCTGTCAGAATGAATGCCGATGATTTAGATAGCAAGCGCCTGAATAAATACAAGGACAGGCCGATCATTCTCGTCTGTGCCCGAGGCTTGCAATCGCCCAATATTGCTGCCAAACTTCAAACTGAAGGGTTTACACAAGTAATGACACTTAACGGCGGCATGGCAAGTTGGCAAGCAGCGCAGCTTCCTGTTGTAAAAAGCAAGGGGTGATCATCATGGCTGAGGTCTTGATGTATAGTACAGCTCATTGCCCTTTTTGCGTCAGAGCTAGAGAGCTATTACGCAGAAAAGGCATTGATTTCAAAGAAATAAGAGTGGATGAAAATCCGGAATTACGCGATGAAATGGTTAAAAAAAGCGATCGCCGTACCGTACCACAGATATTTATAAACGATAAACCCATAGGTGGGTTTGATGATTTGTACGCTCTTGAGCACCAGGGGCAGTTGGATGAACTATTAAGAGGATAGAAAAAAATGAATGATGAAAAAAAACCAAGTGAAGAAGCACAATTCATGATCCAACGTATCTTTATGAAGGATCTATCATTTGAAACGCCAAACAGCCCTGCTATTTTCCAGGAAAAATGGGAACCTGAATTAAATCTTGATCTCAATGTCAATCATAAAAAACTGGAAGATAATATCTACGAAGTGGTTCTGGATATTACAGCGACTGTCAGCAACCAGAAAAAAACCGCTTTCCTTGCTGAAGTTAAACAAGCCGGTATTTTTACTATTCAAGGGCCTGCAGAAGATCAACTCGATCATTTGCTTGGCAGCTTCTGCCCCAATATTCTTTTCCCATATGCCCGAGAAGCCATTACATCCCAGGTGATTCGGGGAAGCTTCCCGCAATTAGTGCTCGCGCCGATTAACTTTGATGCCTTATATATGCAACAAAAAGAGCAAAAGCAAAAAGCAAACTCTCAAGGCAGTGAGGCTGCTGAGTAAGCATGAGAAAAAAAACGGTCGCCATTTTAGGTGCTGGCTCCTGGGGCAGCGCCATGGCTATTCATATAGCCAAGCATGGTTATCCGGTTCTGCTGTGGGATCATACCCCACAGCAGGTATCAAAAATGGCAGCCGATCGCTGTAACCAGAAATATTTACCTGATATCAGCTTCCCACCTTCTCTTGAACCCGTTGCAGATCTTAATCAAAGTGTTAAACGGGCTGATCAAGTGATTATTGCTGTTCCTTCTCATGCCTTTGCCTCTGTTCTCCATCAAATAGAATCCCCTTTGAAAGGCTTGAGTTGGTTAACCAAAGGCGTTGATCCCAAGAGCAATAAATTATTGAGTCAACTGGTTGCAGAGCGCTATGGTGATCAACTGCCCATTGGCGTCATTTCTGGTCCCTCCTTTGCCAAGGAGGTCGCGCGCTTTTTACCTACGGCATTGACACTGGCCAGCAATGATGAAAAATTCCAGACCATGCTTCACCAGGTTCTTCATCATGGCAATATGAGGGTCTACCTGTCAGAAGATACCACAGGCGTTCAAATCTGTGGTGCTGTGAAAAATGTTCTGGCCATTGCTTGTGGCATCAGCGATGGGTTAAATTATGGCGCCAATGCAAAGGCGGCTTTAATTACCCGAGGTTTGGCAGAAATGAGTCGACTTGGTCTTCAAATGGGTGCCAAATCCGACACTTTTTCAGGACTTGCCGGTGTGGGTGATTTGGTGCTGACCTGTACGGATGATCAGTCCAGAAACCGACGCTTTGGATTAAAATTAGGGGAAGGCATCAGTATCAATGATGCAGAAAAGCAAATCGGTCAAGTGGTCGAAGGCAAACATAATGCCCGCCAGGTTTGTGAAATTGCCTCAGAGCATCAGATTGAAATGCCCATTTGTGAGCAGGTCAATGCCTTGCTTAAGGGTGAAATAGATGCGGGACAGGCAGTGATTAATTTGATGAATCGGCCTGCCAGGGAAGAATAACCCCTTTAGGGGATCTATTCCAAGGGAACAAAATAAATACAAAATGAAACCAACAAACAGACCCTGTTATAAACTCACCCCATCAAAATCTCCTGCAAGTTTGCAACTGGCCAGATACCTTCAGAAAGCCGGTTGGAAGGCAACCCGATGGACTTGGAGAGCGCATTTCAGTGAAAAAAATCTGCAATTTAGCGAAGCGATTTCACAAACCCTGGAATACAAACATTTTTTGGCTAAATTCAGTCAGCAATATTTTCCCGATGCCATGCCAGCCACCTACCCCGTTGATGATAATAACTGGCCTGAGGTCTTAAATCAGATAGCCCGGGATTTTAACTATAAAAATGGACCGCCAGATAGCACGGAAAAAAATCTGCTATGGATTTTAAAACCCGCTTTATTGAATAATGGCCAGTACATTCGGATATTTGAACGGCTTGATGCGATTGAAAGTTATTATCTTAACCCAAACCGCCTGGGCGGCCCTCATGTGTTGCAGCAATATATTGATGAGCCTCATCTGTTAAAAGGCCCAAAGCTCGGTCATAAATACAGCATTCGCATGTTTGTTGTATTGACAGAAACCTGTGATGCTTTTCTATACCCTGACGGTTATTTCAATATCGCACTGCAACCGTATCCAGGGCATCGGTTTGACGATCTAGCACCGCATTTAACCAATGAGCATCTCAGCCATGACAAACTGAACGTCATACAAATACCCAGTTATCGCTATGATTTGTTTAGCCCTTTTTTTCCGCAAATCAAAGCCATCACCCACTCGGTGACTGCTGCCTTAAGACAGAAATTCCAGGATCTTCTGGCATCCAATCATCCGGATCATTTTGCCCTGCTTGGTTTTGATTTTATGGTGGATAAAAATGAAAAAGTCTGGCTTCTGGAGATCAATCACGCCCCATGTTTTCCTGTAAATGACGATCATCCCTTGCAAAAAAGCTTGTATGACCCCTTCTGGACGGCTTTGGTGAATGAGATCATTCAACCCCTTCTGATTGAGAAGACCGTAAAAACAAAGGCATTTATTCATTTGATATAACCCTTAAACCGTAAAAATATGAAGCGGAGCTATTCTTTAGGTGGGCAAGCGTTTAGCTGTGAACGAAGTGAAGCATCCCTGCTCTGAATCACTAAGCGGCTGGAGCTGTTGGTTTGAATATTGAGGCGTCATCAGATGACGTTAACTGCGCTTTCTCAACTAACCAGTTGTTTAACAAATCTTTCTCTCTGCTGGTTTGAGCCTGGCTGAAAAAGAACGATGTTCCTCTGATTTTACGAGAGATACCTACAGCAAGGCCCAAACCGGCAAACAAGCTGCCTACCATCATCAAGACGTCCGCCACTAAACGACGTGTACTATGACGGGGTTTGAACGCAACGTGTGCGGATGCCAGAATGTTTTCCGCCTGATCCTGGATGTTTTTATCAGACAGTCGAATATTTATCGCCTCTGCATAAAATGACCTTAGCGATTGATTATAACTGTCACCATATTTATTATCCTTATTCAAGGCTCGTTTTTGTTTATAAAAGGCTTTCAATTTTAATAAATCGTCAATCACTCCCTTAGAAGATGGCTCACGTCTTTTAGCCAAGGCGTTAAAAAGAACCTTGTCGGAGAGCGCTACATCAAAAAAATCATCGGAAGCATTACTTTCTTTAATCAATTTGATGACCCTATATTTTTTAGCTGCGTTATCGTCAAGGGTTGTTGTGAACTGAGGGTAGTTGCTCATATCATCTAATGACGCAAGAGCGGTCCTTTTTTCATCGGGTGTAGCCTCGCATTTACAAACTGTGTTTATAAACGTTTGGATTAACTCGTTACCAGCTTTAATATAATCATCCTCATACATCGATTGTATAAATGTTGGAAGCTTTTCGAACGCGTTAACGAGAAGATGTAGCTGTTGTTTATTTTTATCGTGCTGAAAGCAGCTTAATTGATTTAAGAAGCGACGTTCTTGATAATTTACGCACTCATTTTGTAAAAATTCAGGCAAACTACGATAACCTTCAGCTTTATCCTTTGCTGATTCAAATTGCTCCCTCCATTCCCTCAGTTGAGCCATTTTATCTGCGGGATTATCTTTTCGCTCACTGATCTCCTTACCATATTTCTCAAAAGCCGTATTCATTCTCTCCGAAGTCTGATCGTTGACCAGAATACGTGCCAGCAATTGTCCCGATTGAGCAGCATCCATCTCTTGCAATGCAATCGTTAACAGTTGTTCACCGGTTAATACATGCAATTCCTTATCCGATATAGGATAAAAAAATTCACTTTCGGATGGTGGTGTTGCATCCTCTGGCAGTTGTAAACGATGATAATCACTTAAAAACGCTTTAATCGACAGATTGAAGGTTTCACGTGCATCTGCGCTTAATTCGGGATCAGATGCAATGTCTTTTGAATTCAAAATACGTAAGGCATTCACTATTCCACTGCCGTTGGTTAGCATTTTTCCTAGCATTGACCATGTTGCCTCACTGTTTTTTGTAAGATAGCTATCATTTGGAACTTCATAAGGCTGAAAACGAGCGGCTCCTGTTGTATTATCAGTGCTCCGTGTATAAAGACGCCGAATGATAGTCGATTCTCGATAATAGGGTACAAACGCATCACCATGGCTTAGATAATCAATAGCGGGTTTAGAAGCATAATCTACTAGAATATTGTGATTCGAATGATGACCCCAATTGTAGTTATTTGAGCGTGCGGCGATGTCATCAACAAATCGGTTGAAATTCTCAATAAGCTGTATCTGATCAACGCTTGCAAAATTATAGTTTACTGAAGCGTCTAAAGTATCCCCCCACCGGCTTACCAAATCTGGAAAAGGAGTCGTTTCAACATCCGGAGAAATGACAATCTCAGGGATGATGCTATTATATAGTGGGTTATTTCTTATAGCGACAGGGGAAGCTTGTTCCTTTAATTCAGTGATTTTAGCTAATCTTTCATGAAGAATACCCGCAAACGCCTCAGCAAAATCTTTGTAACTGCTTCTATCCCCAAACCTTACCGTCTTAAAAGCGTCTATCCCTAAATACTTTGACAGGTTTTCTTTCCCCTCATTATTTATCAAATCTGCTGGCATGCTATCAAGAACCGAAGAAATCATTTCAATCAAATCACTGGTTGTCAGTTTATCCCACAAGATTTGAGCCTTATCAGCTATGGCAGGAAATAAATTGGGAATATCACGATACCTGGCAAAATAATCTTTATAAACACCAGCAATTCTGCTCTTTTTTAGTTCCTGAGTTTTTAAAATATCTTCATTGTTATCAGGATGGCCAAAATTTCTGAAAGCCGCCCCCCAATCAATCCTCGCAAACTGATGGACAGGCGCAGAAGCGGATCCATGATTGATAACAACAACATTACCACTGTGGACGCTATTATCACCTAAAAACAAGGAATACATTAAGGCCGTTGATAAGCCATATGCACTAATTTGAGCAAGATTTTTATATTTATTGGGGAATAAAAATTCCCAAGGGCTGCTGCGATCTTTACCGCTTTTATTGCTGGTACCAAGAAGTATATGCAATTCTTTAAAATTGATTTTTGGTTGAACCAGGGCATAAAAGCCGTCAGGAAGCATTGTAAAGTCAGCGCAAATTAAAGAGTCATGATATGCTGGCTCAATCAGTCCTTGTGCTTTGAATTTTTGAAGAAGCAAACCGGCGAACAACTCTGTAAACAATTCACGAGAATCTTCAGGTTTTTTAACAAAATATTCTTGACCACTATGTAAATTGCGATAGAAACCATCAAATGTACCCCGGTTTTTACCCGCTTCTTTTTTCTCAGTCTGCTTGAGAGAATAACCTTTATAGTGTATTTCCCAGTTTCGCATTTTTTACCCACAAAGCAATTTTATTTACCATAGTTTAAACGATAAAGCTTAAGGAAATATTAAAACGATTGATTTATTGCGGCGCATTTTGTACAGGAGGTTTTAAAAAGAAATACTGCGTTATCAGGACTTGTTGACCATAGTCGACAGACCTGTGAAATATATCAACAAGTCAAGAGATGTATCCATTTGCTGCAAGGCAGAGAATATAATCTGTTATTTGTTCCTGGAGACCACAGCGGCGGTCATTCTTGAAGTGCAGGTTTGCTCGCCTTCTTCATTATACAAATCAATTTGCCAGACCTGGGTGCTTCTTCCAAGATGAGTGGGGCGAGCTATCCCTGTCACCTGCCCTTCTTTGACAGAGCGGATATGATTGGCATTGATCTCAAGACCGACACAATAGAATTTATCAATATCAATGACGGCATTGGCAGCGGTACTGGCAATCGTTTCAGCAAGCACCATATTGGCACCGCCATGAACAATGCCAAGGGGCTGACGGGTTTTATCCGATACCGGCAGGGTCGCTTTTAAAAAATCCTCTCCAATTTCTGTAAATTGAATGCCCAAAAAGTCAACCATTGTATTTTCACCGCGACGGTTTAACTCATCTACTGTAAACTGCTTGAACCAGATAGCCATCTTTTAAACCCACTTGTTTTTATTCCTTAACTGAATAATTAAAATAACCTCTTTAGTATTAAAATAAAAGCATTGGTCTTGTATTCATCCGTTTTTATAAAACTATTCCCTATAGTCAGGCTCATTCCTTGATGCGCTACGCTTATCAAGGCTACTCATTGATATAAAATATCGCACTAGCATTTCCATTTGGTTTTGACCGCTTGATCCGAGCCGCGCCCGTCAGGAAGCGGAACAGTTGAAGTAAAGGAACAGTTGAAGTAGCGGAAAAATTAAGATTACCTTGTCTTATTTTATAACAAAAACTGAACAGTTAATGGAGAATTTTAACTGTTCCGCTTCCTGACGGGCGCGGCTCGGTTAGATCGGCAGGGTGGCAGCTCAGATCAACCGGTCAAAACCAGATGGAAATGGCACTAGCCTTGATAAGCCCAGCGCATAAAGGTTTAAAAGCTGATAGCAGATGATGCTGCGTCTGAGGTTTCTGTATGCTGTGTGTCCTGTATGAGGGGCAACATATTGTTCACCTGTGCAATGGCCTCGATACAGGCACTTGCAGACTGACTTAATCTAACGAAGGTTCCTGTCTCTCTGGAAACACGCGGGCTAACACTTGCGTCCACAGGGGTATAATAAAGTCTGTCTCCAGTAGCCTCAATGCATCGACAAGCATAATCCATCAATTCGGAAATTACGGCACTATTGTTAATGAATTCAGCGATGTAGGGTATTTGATCCTGCTCCATTTTGTTTTGTGTATAACATCGGGGCAAGTCAAGTTTATGCGCTATGTTCATCACGATATGAAAGGGATGTTTATTAGCCGGATCGCCCATGGCTATCAAATGTTCCCTGTAAACGCTCAGTTCCTCAGGCTTAAAATCAGATTTATTTTTATAATAGTCAAAAAAATTATCACCTGATTTTTGACGAAATTGGTAATACTGCGCTTGATCGTCGAAAAATCCATTGTCATTTTCGCGGCCGGTGACTGCAAACAGCAAACATTTTTGTATTTTTAAAACATCGAGATCATTGAACTGGCCCTGATACGCTGGTGTTGCGTGGTTTTGTAAGGCTTCAATAATATAAGACAAGTAATTCACGACTCTTAAACTATGTACCAGTCCGTGATTAGGCCGATAAATAATATGCCCTTTATCTTGCTCATAGGGTTCTCGCAAGGCATTTTCTTCTAGTTTATATTGCTGGGAAAGAAATTGACTATCTGCATGTAAAATGTCTTCCATAGGCAGTTGGTAAAGTGATTCTGCTTGTAATACCGAGTATTCAATACCGAGGGTATTTTTATATCTGCCCCACAAATAGGAGCTAATCTTGTCAGCCCCATGCTTCTGTGCATAGCCAAGCATGCCTTTAATAAGGAAATAACTGTTTTTTAATACCTCATCCCATTCTTCGATGAATTGAGTAAATAAACCAAGCGCGTTGACTTGAATAACATCACGCAAGCCATCAAAATCAATTTCCTTTTGATGAACATGTATGGCTTCAATCATTTCAAAACGAAGTTTCACTGTACTGACAAAGTCAAATTCTGCTTGAGGTATTAGACGTTTAGCAATGTCTTGAAGTTTATTAATCAATACTTCCGGCTTTAGTGCAGCAAAACCACGGTATATATTTTCTTTTACAGTAGCATGTTCCGCGGGCATACTTTCAATGATTTTAAAAATAAAAAAACTAAGGTATTGATTTAAACCCTTATAGCCATGGTAGACAAAATCTTCTCCCGGCATATGAAATTGTCCGACATGCGCATCGTTTTCATAAAGATTGCATATAACAAACTGTTGGCTATGGATAATATTTAAACGAATACTATCGCTTAGATCTAACTCTATGTTTTCAGTTAAGGCCCAATCGTTAAACTTGAAATAAACATCTGCTTCATGATTTCCTGAGTTATCAGCAAATAAGGCATCGAGATCTAAAGTAAAACCTGTTGATCCATAAGATGCGAAGGGTGCTGTAAATACAAGCCTGTTATCAAAGTTTCTGAGGTCATTGCTGTTACTCATACCTTCTACCGTGCTTTTGTAAGCAGGATACAGCGCACCATCATGTAAAATCTCTCTTAAATGCCTGGACGCATGTTGTACTGTCGTAAACAAAGGCGCTAGGGTTTGCGCACTAAGAAATCGGAACCTGGAGGGTAATAACTGGCTTCCTTGATGATGTAGGCTGTTATTGGCATGAGGACTAAATATTTTTTTATGCAAGTTTCTTGCACGATAGGAATGACGCCACCAGGTTTGAATGGTATGTGCCGCTCGGTTTTCTCTGTCCTCGGGTGTTAAATGGCGCGTTACCGCTTGGCCTGTGATATCTCGTGTGGTTGATCTTTTATTTAATGACCGTTTGGTTTCTTTGTAAGAGGGTTGATCCATCTTGAACTTTACATTAATTATTTTATTATCTGACAAATTTTTATTAAAAAACGGTTTACTAATTTCTTCGTTGGGAGAGTAATGATTCAGATCAAAATTTTTCGTATGTGAGAAAATGTCATAGGATTTTCCTATTAAAATAGGCATGTCTATTTTGAGATCAGGCATAGTCAAAGCAAAATCTTTTGGATCTGGAAATTTGATTTTTATTTTTTCCATATTTTCAAGTTTATAATTGCTTGAGGAAATATTGTCGAATTTTTGCATTTTAATTTCTCTTATCCAATGTAAACAATCATTAAGATTCTGAATGATATCAGATCAATATTAAGGAAACATTAAGCAGTTTACATAAAAAAAACACAGGGAAAGGCGTGGTTTTATTACTATTATATAAAACCTGCTTATTTTCATTCCTTACACGAACAATTAAACTAATACCCCTACTGAAATTAAAAGGATTTAATGATGTCGGCAAAAAAAATAGTCATGGCAATGCTTTTATTGCATGCAGCTACATCAACGGCTTCCATTGAAACGGCTGTATTTCACAATCAACAGCGGCTGGTATTAACCTTGCTGGATAAGCATTTGGCGTATCAGGCCGATGATCGGTCTGCCTTATTTCTAAAAGCCATGTATGCCCATGCCCTTCGATTAAAGGAAGCAGAGAGGGATTTCAATGCCTTGGCGGCCTATCAACCTTCGCTCGGCCGTTGTCTGAAACAAATTTTTGAAAACGTCGATAAACGCCTCTCTTTTCAGCTGCCTGAGCCACTCAATGATGCGGTTATCATCACTCTGGGATACCCTAGCGAAGCCACGGGTCAACCTGGCCCTTTATTATCAGCAAGACTGCAAAAAACGCTGCGTCTTGCCAGGCGCTATCCTAAGCTACCTATCCTGGTGACAGGGGCTGCAGCCCATAATACGCATGTTGAAAGTACCGTGATGAAACAATGGCTGATTGAACATCAAGTGGATGCCAGTCGAATCATCACTGAAACCAGGGCGCGAGACACCATAGAAAATGCCAGATTCAGCCTTCCCTTGCTGCCTGCGAATACAAAAAAAATCATTCTGGTGACCAATGCCTTTCACATGAAGCGTTCATTGATGATTTTTGATGCTGTCATGAAAAGCAAGCGAATTAAAATCTATTCTGCAAGCGCTGAAAATAATCTTAACAAAAAAGAGTTGACCCAGAACATCGGCTATGAACACATCGCAGCCTACAGAGACAGAGCAAGGGCTTTAGATCTTTTGCATTTCAAACACGGCAAACCCCAGGTGCAAATGAAACCAGCCATGTTATGTTAATCGTCAATGCCTTCATATTTATGGAGAATTTTAATTGCCTTTTTATCTTCCTCAGTGAGCATCTTGTCTGAGTAATCAGGATTAGGCTCATACCACCATTGCTGATTGAAATAATGTTGCAACCCGGCAGATTTGAACTCGCGACCGTATTGGGCATAAATAGAGTTGCGCAAAGTATTCAATTGTTTTTTTGTCATCTTGTCCAAAGGCAAAGCCATATCAGAACCCGCTTGAATGATACGAAACACCAACTGATAACGAACATAGTTTTTGCCGGTCTGCAGACATAAAAAAAGATCGTCCTCAGGATGAAAATCTTTTAAATCCCAAATGTATTGCCTGTTTTTCCCCTCGCCCTTGATTTGCATCCCTTTGGGTTTGGTGGGGTAATTGTCAGCCGCCTGCGGCTCAACCTCAGCACACAAACGCGTGGGAACATTGGGGATAACCTCCACTCGACTATGGCCTATTTTGCCATCTTTCCACAAGGCACCGGTTTTTAAAACATAATTTACCATGTGATAACCCATGACATTAAACGTAGCACCGGTATCATACTGATGTTGAATGCTCACGGTTTGCAGGGGTTTAAATGCCATGGGCCAAAGATAGGCTTTTTGATAATACAGGCCTTTTTCTTCATTGGCCGTGATGTTTTGTTTCTTTGCTTTTACGGGTTTGCCATCAATGCGCAGCTTGAAATCATAAACCATCGCATCGCCCTTTTTGATTTTTTTACCCTTTGGCAATGCCACCTCACGATGTTGATCATACACAGGAAAAGGGAACCCCATGCGAAGTGTAACCGCTTTGTCCCGGGTGTTTTTAAAGGTAAAATCACAATGATAGCGCCACCCTCCTCCGAAATCATCATCATTAAGATTAAAGCCACTGATAATGATTTTCTCATTGACCATTTTGATACCGTTTTCACTCACAGGATAGGGTGCAGCACCGCTGCCGCCAAAAGCCGTATCATTGGCTGATGTTAAGCTGGAAAAGCATAAACCGGCTATCAAAAAAAAGTGGCCTTTCGTAAGTTTCATGCTATTTCACCTCAAAACCAGAACATTCCTCCCAGGACAAATCCTCACGTGTTAAATGTTTGACGTCAGCCATATCCGGACCTTCCCCAAGCCAATCATAAAAAGCATTAAGCTGGTCTTTAATGCCGCAGGCAAAAACCTCTACACGGCCATCGGGCAGATTACGCGCCCAACCCTTGATCTCCAGTTTCTCAGCCTGCTCTTTAGCAGAGGCACGAAACCAGACGCCCTGAACCTTTCCAGAAATATAACAGCGCATACAGGCTTTCTCTGCCATTGCGTTCTCCCTTTTTCTTTATAGTGCCTGTGTTAATTGACCCAATTTATCCGTCAATTTGATATTTTCAGAGTAATCAACGGGGCAATCAATAATAAACAATTCATTGCTGTCCAGGGCTTCTTTCAAAGCAGGCAATAGCTCCTCTGCCTTTTTAATTACCTTGCTTTTTATGCCGAAACTTTCAGCGTACAGGGCAAAATCCGGGTTATTAAATTTAACATGCGCTGAATGACCGAATTCCAGCTCCTGTTTCCATTCAATCAAACCATAGGCATTATCCCGCCAGATGAGCACAACAAAAGCTATATTTTCCCGTTTTGCGGTTTCCAGTTCCTGAGAGTTCATTAAAAAGGAACCATCGCCCATCGATGCAATTACCTTTTTCTCAGGGTGCGCCAGTTTGGCCGCAATCGCGCCTGGCAAACTGAAACCCATGGTGGCCAGGCCATTTGAAATAATACAGGTTTGAGGATGAAAACAGGGATACAAACGCGCCATCCACATTTTTAAAGCGCCTGTATCGCAAAGGACAATATCTGTATCATCCAAGGCATGACGGATATCGTATACTATTTTTTGCGGTTTTAAAGGAAAGGATTGATCCTTGGCATGCTCATTAATTTCCTTGTGTATAAATTCCCGAAGCTTGGCCACATCCGGTATGATGTCCTCACAGGGTTTAATCTCTTTTCCGAGTGCTTCCAGTGAAGCGGCCAAATCGCCCTGAATGCCCACCATGACAGAGTATGCACTGTCCACCTCGGCCGGTGTGCCATGAATATGAATAATTTTCTTGTCTTGCTTTGGATTCCAGTGGCTTGGAGCATATTCCACCAAATCATAGCCGATGGTGATCACAACATCGGCTTTATCAAAGCCGAAATTACTATAATCTTGGCGCATAAATCCAATGGTACCAATGCTCAGTGGATTATCATCCGGTATGACCCCTTTTGCCATAAAAGTCGTTGCCACGGGAATCTTACAGCCCTTGGCAAATTGAATCAGGGCCTCTGATTCGCCGTAGCGACAAAGCCCATGACCTGCAAGTATAATGGGGTTTTTGGCCTTATTGATTATCTCAGCGGCACGGGCGATTTGATTTTCATTGGGCATGGTGTGTTTGGGAATAGCCACCGGCAAAGGTTGAGCGGACGTTTGACTGGCGGCAATATCCTCTGGAATGATCACAGCGGTCGCACCTGTTCTATCGGTCAAAGCCAGTTTAAATGCTTTACGGAGGATTTCTGCTGTAGCATCCGGTACAGTAATCATTGAGGTCCATTTGGTGACCGGCTGAAACAGGGCTTTCAAATCAATAATCTGGTGTGACTCTTTATTCAGACGATCCAACGTTGCCTGCGCAACTAATGCGACCAGCGGCGAGCTGTCCAGATTGGCATCGGCTGTTCCTAAAATCAGATTAATTGCTCCAGGACCCAGCGTTGCCAGGCAAACACCGGGCTTTCTTGTTAAACGGCCATAGATATCAGCCATAAAGGAGGCGCCTTGTTCATGGCGGGTTAAAATAAATCGTATTTTAGAATTTTTCAAAGCCTCGATCACATCAATGTTTTCTTCACCGGGCAGGCCGAATACATACTCTACGCCTTCATTTTCCAGGCAATGTATGATTAATTCTGCTACTTTTTTTGTTGATGATGGCATGTGAAAGTCCTTTTCTTTATTAACTTATCGAGATGAGTATTTATTGTAGTATATTATTCATGGTATCTATAATTTTTTAACAGCAAATTTACCCTTTTACAAAGGATGCATCTTATGCCAAAGACAATAAATATTATCAACGAAGCGCATTGCTATAAAGGCTTTAATCAATTTTCTGTTTATGATTTCAAAGTGCCCAGCTTAAATCCTGAAAAAGAATTCATTGAGATGAATAAACGCGAAGTCCTGCACTGCCCTGATTCGGTGATTGTACTGATTTACTCACCAAGCTCTGACAGCCTGCTGTTTTGCCAACAGTTTCGTGCAGGGGTCTATTTAAATAAAGCAGACGATACGCCCTACCCTCTGGAATGTGTTGCCGGCTCGGTGGATTCTGACAAAACGCCCGAAGACATCGCTCGCGAGGAAGTAAGAGAAGAAGCCGGATTAGAGGCTGATGGCCTGGAATTGGTCTGCAAGGCTTATGCAAGTCCAGGGATTACCACAGAAAAAACCCACATCTTCTTTGCTCGCATCAATGATCTTCCACAAAGACAATTAGGCGGTATTCCAGAATCTGGTGAAGAAATCCTGACACATGTAATAAAACGAGTAAAGGTCTTTCAAATGATGGATAACATGGAATTCAATGATGTAAAAACCTTGCTGGCATTAAACTGGTTTCGCTGCAAAGCCGGTTTAATATCATAAAGCCTTAAAGTAGGCTATTATTTAACAAATAAACTAAAAAACCGTCTATTATACATGGAGTTTATCTAATGACGTGCAAGGGAAGGCTGTTCCAGAAAGTTCAGGCAATGCTGTTGGTGTTTTTTCTAGGCACGCTTTTCTTTCCTTTGCCATTATCAGCGCAACAAACCCCTGAAACAGAGGCAGAGACCCTGACCACTGATAAAGCCAAAGTTCCTCAAAAGATAGAAGTCAAACCTTTAACCAAGGATAAAGAAATTCAAGAACGTATCGAAAATATTCTTAATGCCACCACCTGGTTTAAAGCCGTTAATGTAAAAGTAAATGATGGAGTTGTATTTATTCAAGGTAAAACAAAAACCGAAAAGCGCAAAAAATGGGCTGAAAATCTTGTGCAAAATACTGAAAATGTGGTGGCGGTGGTTAATCAGATTGATCTTCAAGCAACAACGCTCGGTGAGTTCCATCAGCAAATACGAAATGTGACGAATGAGCAATGGCAACGATTCATCAGCCTTTTGCCGTTTTTAGGCTTCTCTCTCATTATTTTTTTCATGGCCTGGCTAGTCTCTAAAGTGGCTTCCGCCTCCATGCGAAAATCAATGCATTATCGTGGAATTCATCCCCTCTTGGCTGATGTTCTGGCCAGAGGCATTGCCATCTTTTGTTTTCTCGTTGGACTTTACATCATCATGCGAGTTCTCGGTTTATCGACTATCGCCTTAACCCTGATAGGCGGTACCGGTGTTTTAGGTATCATTCTTGGTATCGCATTTCGCGATATCACAGAAAACCTGCTGGCCAGCGTCCTGCTCAGTGTGCAAAAACCCTTTGAAAATGATGATATGGTGAAAATTGCAGACACAACGGGTTATGTACAAAAACTAACAATTCGTGCGACGATTTTAATGACGCTTGATGGGCAAGTTTTCCAAATTCCCAATGCCATGGTTTATAAAAATACCATACTGAATTACAGCACCAATCCCAACCGTCGAGAAAGCTTCACCGTCGGCATTGGCTATGATGACGCCATATCGACTGCACAGGAGGTCGCTCTTGAGGTCTTAAAAGAACACCCGGCGATTTTGAATGATCCTGAGCCCTTGATACTGGTCTATGAACTGGCACCTGAAACGGTGAACCTTCGTATCTTTTTCTGGTTTGATGGCAATAAATACAATTGGCAGAAAATGATTTCTTCCGCTATCCGTCTGGTCAAACGTGCCTTTCAGGATAACGATATATCTATGCCTGGAAGAGAAATGGAATTGATTTTTAAAGATCATCTTCCTGTTGAATTATTAGAAAAAAAGGAAAAGGCGCGGCAGAAAAAAAGAGAACAGGCTAAAAAAGAAGAATCATCCTCAGTAGCGACTCACGCGGAAGGCGGGTTAAGCAGTGATGCCGCAGAAATACAAAAACAGGCCCGGCAAGCAGAGGCTATAGATCAAGAAGCAAACCTTCTACAACCGGATGTTAAAAAAGATAAAGAACAATAATTTTTTCAACAGGCATACCCCGGAAAATAAATAATATAAATCCTCTTGATTTTACACAAGCATCCTCTACACTGGATGCTAAACCTTTTTTAAAATATACGAATCTGTTGAACGGATTCTCTTATAATTCTCCAACGGAGGGAGTAATGAAAAAAGCCTTTAATTACTGTATTTTTTTGTTTTTTTACCTGTTAATGTTTTTTTCATCTCCTCTTTCTGCAACCGCGTTCACCACCGAAAAACTAGAAGAATGCATTAAAGTCACCTCAATAACCCCGCCAACTGGCACCTGGTATTGGTCCATCGATACGGTTATCACCAATACCTGTAGTCAGGAGATCGAATTAAGAGATGCCATCTATTCCATTGAAACGCCCTTTTTACCCACCGAGGCAAGAATCAGTTTTGATACCTCTGGCATGTCATGGGCTGCCACGACAATCATTAATCAAACCAAAGGCGCTTCGGTTCCTGATTATCCTTCGCTCTATTTTTATACCAATACCATGCGCCTGGATTATGGAACAGATTCCTGGCTTGTTACAAAAATCAAGCCCGGCGGCAACTTAATATTGACCGTGGCGGCTTCCTTGCCCGAAGCGATAACCTTCAGCCAACAAATGGCAACACTGATGCAGGATAGTTTTAAAGTATTTACAAGCTCAGAGATTCCACCAGAGCCTATTCTGGATGGCTCAATCAGTATCAAGCTCGACCAGGCACCGGTCGCTGACACGGACTTTCCAAAACAAGCCAGTTTCAATATCACAGGCCCCGATAATTACAAACAACAAATCAGTATCAGCTGGGGTCATGAATACCTGTTGAGTCATTTGGCACTGGGCAGCTACAGTGTTCATAGTGTTGGTATTGAGTATCACAATCATCTCTATCAAGCGAGCTTGCCGGATACTGTCAGTTTAACAGAGGAAAATCCAAACAGTTTTTTGAAGGCCACCTATACCAGACAAACCAGCAACACCGGCATCATTAATCTGCAACTTGGCTCATCACCCAAGGAAGGGCTCAGCGCACCTGATATAACAGTGTACGATCTGACAGCCAATTCAGAGCAAACCTTAAATATCGCCTGGGGCAGTTCTCTGGCCATTCATGATGCAGTAGCAGATCATCAATATCAAATTGAAGCGCAGCCTATTGATGGCTATACCAGAACCGCCCAACCCTCCAGTTTCACCTTGCAGGATGGGGAAACAGTGAATGTATCCCTTGAATATATGCTGGCTGAACCTTCACCGGCTATTGGTCTGGTCTCTCTGACACTCAATGGTTTACCGGTGGATCAAACCGCTGATATCAGTTTCATCAATAATGAGACGCAGAAACAAACCAACCTGAATGTCAAAGACGGACAACATGAGATTTCACTGGCTCAAGGCATATACACCGTCAGTGCAGCCCCTGTTGATCAATACCAGGCAACCATGGTCACAGGAACCAATCCGCTGACTGTATCGGAAAACAGCACGGTCTCCATTGCGTTTCAGTATGACAAGACTGAAACGGCAAAAAAACATGTGGTCGCCTATTTTACCGCCTGGGGCATTTATGGACGGGATTATCAAGTCACTGACATTCCGGCTTTAAAAGTGACTGATATTAATTATGCCTTTTTGAACATCAGTAACGGTGAATGCGTTCTCGGCGATGCCTGGGCGGATATCGACAAGCATTATCCAGAAGTCACCACAAGCCTTGGCGTATTTCCAGAAGACAGCTGGTCAACCCCTCAAACGAGCTATTTCGGCAATTTTAACCGCTTGAATAAAATGAGAGAACTGGCAGCCCTTCAAGGCCATCAAGTGAATCTTTTCTTATCCGTTGGCGGCTGGACCTGGTCTAAATATTTCTCTGATGTTGCAGCAACCAGTACTGCTCGGAAAAAATTCGTTAACTCCTGCCTTGCCATAATGAATCAATACCAGTTTGACGGCATTGATCTCGATTGGGAGTATCCTGTTGGCGGCGGTCTGGCAGATAACCACACCCGCCCTGATGACAAGCAGAACTATACCTTGCTGCTCAAACTATTCAGGGAAAAAATGGGCCAAAATAAACTGCTGACCATAGCCGCACCTGCCGGTCCCAGCATTATTCCAAACCTTGAATGGGATAAGTTAAGTCTTTATGTCGACTGGGTTAACCTGATGTCTTATGATTTTCATGGCAGCTGGGATAACATCACCGGACATAACGCAGGTTTATACGCCAACCCTGCAGATCCTGCCCCATCAACGCTCAATGCGGATTCAGCGATTAACCGCATCGCCAGTTTAGGCTATCCGGTCAATAAACTGATTATGGGTGTAGGTTTTTACGGCAGAGGCTGGGGAAGCGTGCCCTCGACCAACAATGGCCTATTCCAGAGCGGTTCAAGCACCAGCAGCGGTACCTGGGAGAGCGGCGTGTTTGACTACCATGATTTAGTCAACAACTATTACCCGACGTATGGCAGATACACAGACAGCTATGCCAAAGTGCCTTATCTCTATAATCCCTCAACCGGACTATTCATCAGCTATGAAGATCCACAATCCATGACGGAGAAAGCGCATTATATCCAAAACCGCGGCTTGTTGGGTGTCATGTTCTGGGAATTGTCTGGTGACATCAGAGACAGCAATGCCACCCATTCGCTGTTAGGAACCTTGCATAACAGCCTTAATAAATAATAAAAATATCCCCTCGTAGCCTTGATAAGCGAAGCGCATCAAGGTTGTAAGGGTAAACGCCTGATAAGATAAGTTAAAATTAAACAGAATTCTGTTTTATCGGGCAATTTGTTCCTTGATGCGCTTCGCTTATCAAGGCTACACGTACTGTTCCAGGCCTTAATAAATAAAAAAAAATATCCCCTGTAGCCTTGATAAATAAAAAAAATATCCCCTGTAGCCTTGATAAGCGAAGCGCATCAAGGTTGTGAGGGCAAACGGCTGATGAGATAAGTTGGCATTAAACAGATTCTGTTTTAGCCGGCAATTTGTTCCTTGATGCGCTTCGCTTATCAAGGCTGGTATCTTTAAAAAGTAGGCTATTTAGCTTAATCTCAAGGGCACTTGGGATGGGAGAAGAGATCTTGTATCAAGGCAAGGCATAAAGCCTGTAATGTAGATTAGGACCTTCT
>JAGXGR010000022.1 GCA_024636645.1 Legionella sp. | reverse complement strand
GTGTTCACGTTCGCCCAGAATGGGTGTTCACTTTCGTCAGAATACGCAACCGATATTGGCCGCTTTCGCTTTTATATAAATTTACTGAATATCAATTTTCTAGTTTGAAATATTCTAATTCACGAATTAATAAATAATAACATAGTGGGTTAATTTAATATTTGTAACATACTTTTGGTCTATTGAAATTGACTATTTGTCCACGGCTGTCCCATCTTAATTGGCATTGAAATTAATCAGTTAGCACGATCTGCTCCCCTTGAGGGCTACCCTGTGGACAGACCCGTTACAGAGCGGTAGGTTGGGCCTTGGCCCAACAATCCAGTTATTAGATTTGGATTTGTTTAACGAACAATAAGAAGCAAGATCAAATGCCATATTTGAATTTTGATGAGCCGGTTAGATCCAATGCCTTTCTTTTTACAAGAATTTTTGGCTGAAACATTGGATTTCAATACTTTAGTGTTGGGCCAAGGCCCAACCTACCGCGCTGTAACGGGTCTGTCCACAGGGTAGCCTCAAGGGAGGAGGGAGCAGATTGTGCTAACTGATTAGCTTCAATGCAAATCAATACGGGGCAGCCGTGCCTATTGTCAAACCAATGTCATCTTGATCCCCAATTTAAAAAGGTTTAAGCGAAATCTCCCAGAGCCTGTGGCTGCGCTCTTAATAAAGCCTTAAGCTTAATTGTGTAAAATAATCGCACATTACAACCCATCCATTGGTGAATTCTATGCCTGAGAAAAATTATGATATTTATGCTATTGAGTCAAATCCCGCTAATTTCCGTCCAGTAAAAGGGCAATATAAACATCCTGAAATCTTACATTTTATTTGGCAATCAAAAACGATTCCACCCTATTACGTAGACAATTTACTATCTGCTTCAAGGCGTGCTCAGTTAGCTGGTTATAAAGTGAAATTATGGGTAGACAATGAGAAAAACATCAGAAAAACGCTGACACTTTTCCCTGAAATGGAACGGTTACCCAACATTGAAATTTCAAATTTAGCCAGCATGGATGACATTATTGACAGGCATTTTACAAAAGACCAGGCTAAAAAAATAAAAACAATGTATGCACACGAGCTAGCAGGTGTTGCAGTAAATCCTGCAGCAATATCAGATATTCAGCGCTTACTCATTTTACTGAGTGAAGGTGGAATTTATTCTGATATTGATAACCAGTTTGAAGAAACCCAGGATGACGAACGTTTTTGCGGGACCGTATTAATGAAGGAAATTCTCTTTACTGTTATTAACTGGGCTCACAAAGTTGGCGAAAATAATATAGACATAGAAAAAATATTTTCTAATTATTTTCCAAGCATCTATTCCGTCAAAGACGGTGCGATGATGTTTGATGAAGATTCTCAAAAAGCAATTGATACGATGCAAACGTATTCTGCGCTGTTAAATTCAGGAGAATCATCTGACAAGGTTCAGCTGCCAAATATCCTTTCAGACTACGGCTATATGTATAGTCATCAGCATGGCAATTCATTTCAAAGCGCAGTGCCCGCCAGCAGGATTGTTAAATTTATCTTACTTGAAATGTGCAATGCATACGAAAAATCCAGAGTAAGTCAGTTTAAACCCTACAAAGGCTATGCGTTTTTTGAAAGTTCACAATTAGATCGTAAACGTTGTCCTGTGGAAAACAATGCAGAGAGTCGAACGGAATTTTTTGATTCTGTACTTAGCACCTCAGGCCCAACAGTACTATATAATTCATTAGATAAAATGGCAGCTAAGTTAGGTTGTCAAAGACGTGACTTTGATATGTGGAATAGCATGGATCAACGAAATGGCACACTGCCTAATGTAAATAGCGCGTGTAGTTGGATGCTCTATGTCACACCAGACAATGATGAGAATCTCGAACAATGTAGTTTGTTTGGCCATGATGAGAAATCAAAATTAAAAGGTTTAAAACGTAGAAATGCCATCATAGCAAAACCGCGTGCATCAGTGACGACACTCAATGCAGATGAGCCAGCTAGAGAATCCAGAATTCAACCATTGTTTACACCCGAGGAAGTAGTAGAGATTGAATTTGCTGCGGCCCGCTTCAACAAATGAACGCCAAATCCTTAGCTATTTGAACAGCGTGGGGCATTATCACCAAATTAGTTTGGTTTCTTATTAAATTTAATATTAGCTTAAGGAAAAAAAAGTATACTTTGTCCATCATTTTAATGCTGCAATAAGGAGCATCCTTATTGTTTTTTTTATATATAGGAGTAATTTTATGCCAAGAACCAATGAGCGCGAACACGAGCATTCCCAGCCCCATGTTACCAGGGCACCAAGAATGGTCCCAGCTAACCTTACAAATGAAAATGGTCCTCTTAGACAACATGCAACTGATGCCATTAATACATCAGGCACATTGGCAAAAGCCTCTGTTATGCCTATTGGTGTTGGGATAGGCGTTGTTGCTGCGATAATGTGCAGTGGTCTTGAGGGAGATATCCCTATGCCATCGAGTCCTCTAAGAGGTTTGCTTGCTGGTTTGATTACTGTCCCTCTCGGTTTTGTGGTTGATGTTGTTAAAGCACCTGTATTGCTGGTAGCTTCTGCATTAACATCAGGTTATGCGGGACTGGTAGGGTTTAGCGGCTTATTGTTTGAACCTTCAGGTGATAAAAAGCAAGAAAAAGCCATTCAAAAAAGTTATCAGCAACGCGTGAAAGACATCGCAACTATACTTATAAAAACCGGAACAGCTACCAAATCAGAACTGTATTCACGAGTAAAATCTGGAGATATCAGACCTCTTATTGCACTTTCTTTATTAATTACTGCTGCAGATTCAAGACATGCTCCACGAGAAACCTTGATCCTTGCCAATGGCATGTCTTTGACTCGGGACAAAAGCCCGGACAAAGGTAAGGAAGTTTTCGACGCCATCGAAAATATCAAAAATATACTGCCACGCCTGATAGCAGATGACGATATGGAAGCGTCCAGGGATATTCTTCGTTGGATACCTGTCATTTATAATGCAGATTTTGACAGTTATCGTGCGACCTCCAGGACAGAAGATACAGAAAATACGGTGCCCGCATCTTTGATGACTCGACTAATCAGACTTTCAAATATTGCCAAAGCCTTAATTGATAATACACATACCTCCCACAAACAAAGCTATAGTGGCATGAATGATTCTGATTATGATTCATCTTATGCCAGCATGGCTAATGGAATGAGAGATAGAGCGGATTTATCAGCTGATGAAACCCCGGATTTTCCTGTTTCTGCTGCAGCGGCAGTGTCAGCAGCTTCTGTAAGGGAGGCGCCATCAAGACCAGCACGTTTGTCGGCAAGCGCTGGTATAAGTTCTAATCCGCAAAGTTTTTATCCAGCCACTACAGCTGGCAATGAGATGGATAAGTGTCCTGAAAAAGTAGAAAGATTTATTAAAGCCATAGAAGAAAATGATCCTTTTACTGAGCAATGCGAACAATTGGGTATTAAAGACGAGATTGAAAAAGACTTTTGCTGCCCAATATCCTTAGAATTACCAAACATCCCGGTCACTCTCGACGGACTATTGTTTGATTATAATTTTTTAGTTAATTGCTTAGATAATAATGAAGGCCACATAAATCCCTATACGCGTGAACCTTTCAAATTAGCAGATCTTCAACCCGCTCGATATGTGGTTGATTTTATAGAAAGAAGAATTCAAGAACGTACTCTTCACAATGCATCTGAATCTGAAAGCAATCTAAAATTATCTGCGTGACCATACTTAATATGGGAGCAAGCGTGTTTTTTGTTGACTCTAAACAGCGCCCGGCGGTACACAGCCGGGCAATGCTTACAATTCATTCTTAGCACCGTTTTGTGGCTGGGACCGGTTGGGTTTCAAAGAGCAAATGACGGCACAACCGCTTTATTTGCTGATACCAGCCAAATACTTAGCCTCATCAATCAAGGCATCGATTCTTGCCAGCAGGTATTTATCTTTCTTTGCTGTCGATTTGGCAACTTTTAATAATCGTACGGCATCACGATGCCTTCCTTCAAGCAACATACACTGTGATTGGGTTAAATAGGCATAGCCTTTCTGGTTGGTATTCGCTTGTGCGCGGGCCAGGGTTTTACACAAGGGCAGATCTTTTTTAAATTGACGTCGGCCTTTGATAAGCAGGCTGGTTGCTTGTTCATAATGACCGGAGGCCATCAATACATTAACATAAGCCATCAATGCGGCATAGTTATCTGGATAATTCATCCCCAGGCGCTTGAGTCTGAGAAGCGATGGTTGATACATTTTTAAACCGGTTTCACTGTCGGCCATGGCAATCTGAAAATAGAGGTTATCGGGATGTTTATCGATCAATTTTGCCAGCGAATCTTTGGCTTGTTGAAAATGATTGAGCTTTATTAGGTTGAGTGCCTGTCCATAGCTGCAGGCATCATGTGGTTGGCTTTTAGGGCATTGCTGTTGGTAGAAATCCGTCAGCTTTTGATGATCCGCGATCATGTCGTTTCTAATCAGTTCCTTAAATAAATGATAATCCGGGTTATTTGGATAACGTTTGTTTTTACCGACGGAAATTCTGTTTTCAGCCTCTGCAATACGGTCCTCATCCAGTGGGTGACTCCTTAGAATAGCCGGGATATTATCGGTGTAATAATAACGGGAATTTTCCTGCATTTTTTTGAAAAAACCCGGCATGCCCCAGGGATTAAAACCGGCTTTAGTTAACATTCTGATGCCAATCCTGTCAGCTTCCTTTTCATTTGAACGTACAAAATTGATATTATCCTGATTAAAGCCCGTCAAAGAAGCCATCATAGCTCCCGTACCCAGGGCTGGATTGAGGACACCAAGAGCAATGGATGCCAGCACAGAGGCCAACATGGGAATGCGCATTTGTTTTTGATGCTCAAGCATATAGTAAAGATGGTGCAAGCGAACATGGGCTATTTCATGGGCCATCACAGCGGCCAGTTCGCTTTCATTTTCCGTTGCCAGAATCAGTTGCGTATTGATGCCGATGTACCCACCCGGACCTGCAAAAGCATTGATCTCATCTGATTTGACAATAAAAAAATAAGGTCGCAAAGCCGTTGATGAGGCAGTGAGCTTTTTTCCAATATGATTAATGTACTGAAAAGCCAGTGGATTTCTTTCCACCGAATTGGATTGATTAATCAACTGAATAAATTCATTTTCGAGTTCATCCAGCTCATCTGTGGTATAGGCAGAAAAAGCCATCGCTGAACAAGGCAGAAGTTGCAAGCTGACAATGAACATTGCAAAAAGTTGTCTTTTGGCAAAGCGAATAAAAGCGAGCCAATGTTTTTTTAGTAATCGCATCTTCGGGCTACTCAATATTTGAATAATTTGTTATCATTCGCACAATATTACAATATGGTTGAACAATGCACGAACAGTATCTGCTAGCTGCCCTGGAACAAGCCAAACTTGGTCGAGGCCGTTGTGCGCCTAATCCTTCCGTTGGAGCCGTTGCTGTGAAAGATGGAAAGATTATAGCACGGGCCTGGCATCAGGGGGCAGGCAGTGCACATGCCGAAAAACTATTGATAACACAATTTGCAGCCCATACGCCAGGGGTAACGATATATGTTACCCTTGAACCCTGCAATCATTGGGGAAGAACACCGCCTTGCACAGAGGCTATTATCACCCATGGCATTGAAAAAGTCGTTTATGCCTATTCTGATCCTAACCCGGTGGTTGCAAAAAATAATACACCGAAAAAATTATGCGACAGCCACATAGGCTGTCTTCTGGTGCCTGTGCCTGAAATAGAGACGTTTTATCAAAGTTATAAACACTGGACCGAGACAGGATTACCTAGGGTAACGGCCAAAATAGCTCAAACACTGGACGGTAAAATTGCAGGTCCACAGGGTCAACCGCGGCGTTTATCCAACGAGGCCTGCAAAACTTTCACCCATCAATTGCGCAGACAAGCCGATTTGATTTTGACCAGCGCCCAAACCATCAATACAGATGATCCGCAATTGAATGTCAGGTTGGACGGCCATCATGAGTCCAAACATCTTGCCGTGGTCGATCAGCATTTGAAGCTGAATATGGATGCCTGTGCTTTGAAACTGGCCCGTCATACCCATGTTTTTCATTCAGCGGCCATCCCATCGCCCGAATCGCGGGAGTGCGTCAGTTTTCATCCTATAACGGTGAGACAAGATCATCTTGATTTAGAAGCCATTCTGACCGTTCTGGGAGGGCTGGGCTACCATGATGTGTTTGTCGAAGCAGGCGGTGGGCTTTTCTCTGCCTTGCATAAAGCAGGCCTTGTCCATCGGACTTATATTTATCTCGTACCCATGACCCTTCAAACAGAAGCGACCTCGGCCTACCCTGTGGATGATGTTTTTCAACCAGGCGCCAGAATATCCTGGCTGGAAATGAAGGATAATATGATACTATGTCTCGATTGGCCGGAGGATAGATGTTTACAGGTATAATCGAACAACAAGGCGAAATCATTGCCAATGATATGAAAGAAGAAGGCTGTCTTCTTCGTTTGTGTTGTGATTTTGATCATTTGATGCTGGGTGAAAGTATAGCGGTGAACGGGGTTTGTTTAACTGTATTGTCGATGAATGCACAAGGGCTTTGCTTTGATATTTCCCCTGAAACCTTGCAGAAAACCAAACTCGGATTGATGAAACCCGGTGATAAACTGAACCTGGAACGCGCCATGCAGGCAAACGCCCGCTTTGGCGGCCACTATGTCAGTGGCCATGTGGATATGACAGCAAAGATCTGCGAGAAAAAAAACGGCAAGGACTTTGTAGAACTGTGTATTTCCGGTTTTCAGTCTGAGCATATGAAATATCTGCTTCCCAAAGGAAGCATCACTGTAGATGGAGTGAGTTTGACGATTAATGCAGTGGACCATAACAGCGTTCATTTGATGTTAATTCCTCATACTTTAGATATGACAAATCTGGATGCATTGCAAGTTGGTCATTCAGTAAATATAGAATTTGATTATTTGACCCGCATTGTTGCACATCAGTTGCAATTTTCCGGACAACTGACGAGTGAGGTGGACCTATGACCAACCCCTTTGCCACAATTGAGCAAGCCATTGAAACGCTCAAAGCCGGCCGAATGGTTATTTTAGTGGACGATGAAGATCGGGAAAATGAAGGTGATCTGATTCTTGCGGCAGATTTTGTCACAGCCGATGCGATTAATTTCATGTCTCGATACGGGCGTGGTCTGATTTGCCTTCCTATGGCCAATGAATTAATCGATAAATTAAGTCTGGATATGATGACCCGTAAAAATGGCTCGCCTTTTGGAACGGCATTTACCGTATCCATTGAAGCAGCCAGCGGTGTATCGACCGGCATATCCGCTAAGGATAGAGCCAGAACCATCCAGGTTGCCATCGATCCTGCCAGCAAATCAGAAGATATTATCTCCCCCGGTCATGTGTTTCCTTTAAGAGCAAGAGAGAAGGGCGTTCTTGAAAGAGCCGGACAAACCGAAGGCAGTGTTGATCTGACTAAACTGGCCGGTCTGACACCGGCCGCTGTGATTTGTGAAATCATTAACGATGACGGCACCATGAGCCGACGTGATGAATTGCAGACGTTCTCACGCCAACATGATATTCCCATGGTGACAGTGAAAGATTTAATCCATTACCGGATTTGCAGGGAAACCTTGGTTGAAGCGGTTGCTACAACGCGTTTGCCGATGCAAAAGCATGGTGAATTTGAGATGACGGTCTTTGAAAACCAGATAGATGAGGCTGATCATTTTGTTCTTGTTAAAGCGCCGCTGCTCATCAATCAGCTGCCCTTGGTTCGCATTCACTCCGAGTGCATTACAGGCGATCTGTTTGGTTCCTGTAAATGCGATTGCGGCGCACAGCTTCAACAATCCCTGGATTTAATCGCAAGCCAGGGCGGGGTGTTGATATATCTGCGACAGGAAGGCCGAGGCATTGGTCTGGCTAATAAAATCAAGGCCTATAATTTACAAGAGCAAGGGATGGATACGGTAGAAGCCAATGTGGAATTAGGATTGCCAATAGACAATAGAAATTATGTCATTGCCTACCAGATGTTAAAATACTTGGGCATTAATGCGGTGAGGTTACTGACCAATAATCCTGAAAAAGTATCCACTCTGGAAAACTATGGCATCAAAGTCGCCGAACGCATTTCTCTTGAATTCAAACCTAATCTCGAGAATATGGCCTATATGAAAGCCAAGCGTGAAAAGCTTGGTCACTTGCTAACAATAGAGTAAAAAAATGACGCAGTTTAATGACATATATCCGAACGAAAAGCTATCATTTCCGATTGCCATTATTGTCAGCCGGTTTAACGATAAGATCACCGGCGCTTTGAAAGAGGGCGCGGTTGAGCGTTTAATGGAGCGAGGGTTTCGTAAAGAAGATATCAGTATCATTGACGTGCCAGGGGCTGTAGAAATCCCCTTGATTGCCAAGGTACTGGCCAAACAGAACCGCGTAAAGGCCATTATCACTCTCGGTGCTGTTATTCGTGGTGAAACCACGCATTATGATTATGTATGCTCTCAAGTCAGCCAAGGCTGCCAACGGGTCATGCTGGATTATGAAATTCCTGTGATATTTGGTGTTTTGACCACAGAGAATGAAGCCCAGGCCTGGGACAGGTTGGGCGGTGCACACGGTCATAAAGGGATAGATGCTGCTGAGTGTGCTATTGAGATGGTGTCGCTGCTAGGACAGTTACGATAGATAAAGGGAAGTAAAATCCTCCTTATCTTAATGTGGCTTTTTTAGAGAATGACAGTGCAAACTCGATGAGTCAGCAAACTTCACATCTTATACATTACAAAAATACTGTCATGCGCAGAGCATTGCTTGGCGCAGATGATTGTCCACTTTCGTGGGCATGAGCGAAATTTCGGCATGTGCGGATAAAAAAAATTGTAAATTCCTTGTTCAAATTATCGACTTGAGTTACAATTTAACCCCGTTTACATGCGTAATTATTTCAGCCACTATACGGTGGTCAATGGCATTATCGACGGGATCTTTTTATGACAAATTATATTTTTATTACAGGCGGCGTTGTATCTTCATTAGGCAAGGGCATTGCTGCAGCCTCTTTAGCCGCAATTCTTGAAGCGCGCGGTCTTAGCGTTACACTTATCAAACTAGATCCATACATCAACGTCGATCCCGGTACCATGAGCCCTTTTCAGCACGGCGAAGTGTTTGTCACCCAGGATGGTGCTGAAACTGATCTGGATCTCGGGCATTATGAGCGTTTTGTTCGCACCACCATGACCCAAAGAAACAATTTCACCTCCGGTAAAATTTATGAGACTGTCATAAAAAAAGAACGTCGTGGAGATTATCTGGGCGGTACAGTACAGGTCATTCCCCATATTACCAATGAAATTAAACGCAGTATAAAGCTCGGTGCCGATGGTTTTGATGTGGCCATGATAGAAATTGGCGGAACCGTGGGCGATATCGAATCACTGCCTTTTCTGGAAGCCATACGTCAAATGCGCATCGAGGTGGGTGCTCAACGCGCTATCTTTATTCACTTGACCCTGGTGCCCTATATTGCCACCTCAGGCGAGACCAAGACCAAACCTACGCAGCACTCAGTAAAAGAACTGCGTTCTATTGGCATTCAGCCTGACATTTTGATTTGCCGCTCAGAAAAGCCATTGTCCATGTCAGATCGCGCTAAAATTGCCCTGTTTACCAACGTTGAAAAAGAAGGCGTTATTTCTTTACAGGATGCAGAAAGCATTTATCAGATTCCTTTGATTTTGCATGAGCAGAAGCTCGATGAAATCGTGGTCAGAAAATTGGCTTTATCATTAAAGCCCGCTGACTTAAGCGAATGGCAGAAAGTGGTCGAAGATCAAAAAGTGCAGGACATGACAGTAAAAGTGGCTATGGTGGGTAAATATACTGAACTCAATGATGCATACAAATCAATCAACGAGGCATTGATTCACGCCGGCATCCATACACGAAGCAAAGTGGATATTACTTACATTGATGCGGAAACCATTGAACAACATGGCAGCTCCATTCTTGAAACCGCCGATGCTATTCTTGTGCCCGGTGGTTTCGGGAAACGCGGCATTGAGGGTAAAATTCAAGCCATTCAATATGCTCGTGAAAATAAAATTCCCTACCTTGGCATTTGTCTTGGCATGCAAACAGCGGTCATTGAATTTGCCAGGCATGTCGCAGGACTTGCCCATGCCAATTCAACAGAATTTGAATCAGATACCCCCGATCCGGTCATTGCATTGATCAGTGAATGGATGGATTCCAACGGCAGCAAGCAATACCGAAATGAAGATTCAGATTTAGGAGGCAGCATGCGTTTAGGCGCCCAGCTTTGTTTGCTGGAGGACGACACCCTGGCCCAAAAAATTTACAAAAAGCCTCAGATCATTGAAAGGCACCGACACCGTTATGAGTTTAATAATAAGTATTCCGATGCCTTATTAAAAGCTGGTATGGTTTTCTCAGGTCGATCAGCGGATGGCACGTTGGTGGAAGTCATTGAACTGGCTGATCACCCTTGGTTTTTTGCTTGTCAGTTTCATCCTGAATTTACCTCTACACCCCGAGATGGACACCCTTTGTTTATAGACTTTATCAAGGCGGCAAGAAATCAACACCAACAAAAGGATAAACAATGAAATTATGTGGATTTGAAGCAGGGATAGACAAACCTTTATTTTTAATTGCAGGCCCCTGTGTGATTGAGTCTGAGGAAATGGCGATTGAAACGGCAGGTTATTTAAAAGAGTTATGCAAAGAACTGGATATACCTTTTATTTACAAATCCTCCTTTGACAAGGCCAATCGCTCCTCTTTGAGCAGCTATCGCGGCCCAGGATTTGAAAAAGGCCTTATGATCCTTGAGAAAGTTAAAAAGCAGGTGGGCGTTGCTGTGTTGACCGATGTTCATGAAGACACCCCTTTGCTGGAAGTGTCC
>JAGXGR010000021.1 GCA_024636645.1 Legionella sp. | reverse complement strand
TTGACTGTAGCAGCTTAAGGTGGTTTGCTACCTGCACCTGATTGCCGATAGCGAGGGACCTACCCTCATCGTCTGTGCAGCATTGCCCGAAGTCTTCCTTTTCTCCGTGCATTCGTGGCACACTAGCCCGTAAGGAGCGAAGCGTATTACGGGATCACGATGTTAACCCAGGAAATCAATGACCAGATGACTGCACAGTTTAATACTGGTACTCACTCTCATCATACGTTATGATCCCTGCTTGTTTTTAGCGGATTTACCTCATGAACGTAGAAAAAATTGCCGAGCAGATAATCAATCAAACCACCGATGATCTTTTGCAAATGAACGCCAGCGACATGGGCTTGTCAACCGAAGTAAATGCAAAAAATCATGCGCTCAATGTCCATTTTAAAGCCGGATTTCCTACCCATTTACTCGAAAAAAACTACCTGGGCCCATTAGAAGATAACCTTTCTCAAGCATTGCCTGGTATTACATTAAATATCACGATGGAAAGCTTCATCAAAGCGCATCAAACACAACTGGCCGGCAAGGCTTTAAGGGGTGTGAAAAACACCATTGCCATTGCATCCGGCAAAGGCGGGGTTGGCAAATCCACTGTCGCTATCAATCTGGCCACCTCACTGGCCAAACAAGGGGCTCGGGTTGGGATCCTTGATGCGGACATTTATGGACCCAGTATACCGCTCATGTTAGGTAAAACCGACGATGTTAAAGTCCAGGGCGAGCGTTATCTTCCCGTTCAGGCCCATGGTGTTTCTGCCATGTCGATTGCTTATCTGACCGATCCTGATCAGGCGCTTATCTGGCGAGGGCCCATGCTTGCCAAATCTTTATTGCAAATGCTGGATATCACACTTTGGGATGAGCTTGACTATCTGTTTATCGATTTACCGCCAGGCACCGGGGATATCCAACTCAGCCTGGTACAAAAAATTCCATTAACCGCTGCCATTGTAGTGACTACACCGCAAAATGTAGCGACGCTTGATGCTCAAAAAGCCATCGCCATGTTTAATAAAACCGGCATTCACGTGCTGGGACTGATTGAAAACATGTCCTTGCACCATTGCAGCCATTGCGGTCATGAAGAACCGGTTTTTGGCCAGGGAGGAGCGGCTGTTTTAAGCCAAAAGCATCATATACCCTTACTGGGTGCTCTGCCATTGGACAGCAAGATAAGAGAGGATGGTGACAGAGGATACCCCACCGGATCTCAAATAGACAACCCCTTAAGTGCGTCTTTTGATAAGGCAGCACTGACAGCAGCGATTCACTTAAGCAAACGCGCTGTCAATTATGCCGGAAAATTTCCTGACATAGTGCTTGAGTAAGCCTGAAATTGAATCCATACTCAGGATATAATAGATAATGAGAATAATAAGAATGCCTGCCATGATGCGAAAAAAACTGATAGCTCTTATCTGTATGACTGCTGCCACGCTGTTGCACGCAAGCGAGCAGGTGGATCTCTATCAAATTGACATCATTGGCTTTGCACATGAACAACAAGCAAGCCATCAACAGGAATCAATGCAGACGGCTTCTTTATGGATAAATAATAAAAACAATATCAGCCTGCAGACAGATTATACTGAAACCACCGAGCCTTATCATTTGAGAGCGGCCAGCACCTCCACGCTAAAACGTGAATTCAACGTACTCAAACAACAACCCGACTATCTGGTATTATTTCATTACAGTTGGCTGCAACCGGGAAATAATCAACGCGCGGTCAAACTGCCTAAGGTAGAGAACATGGGCTGGCAGGTAGAAGGCAGCTTGCGAATCCGTCAATCGAATTATTTTCTGCTGGATACGGATTTATATTTTACATCCGATAACCATCAATCCTTTGTTTTTAATCAAAAAAAACGCCTGAAAGATGATACGCTATATTACCTTGATCACCCGCAAGCAGGCGTGTTAGTTAAAATACATAAACTAAGTTGAGGATAGAATTATCTCTGGATTATTGCACGAGAAGACCCAGCGATAAAGCCGCCCAGAGAAAACTTATTACTAGCTACCAAGAGTAGGAGATTTCCTTTGTTCTTCACTAGACTGAGCAGTTTCTTTTTGGCTTGATGCACTTTCTTCATTACTTGCAGCCGTCACCCCTTGGCTGCCATTGCCACCCGTGTTGCCAGGGGCTGCCATAGATGGCACTTCGCTGTCAGCGGCACTTGGCTCATCCGTACTGTCATTTTTATCAGCATCTCCTGGTTTTTTCACATCGTATTGTTCATTCGTATTTTTATCACCTGCAGCTTCTACGGGATTTTCTCTCCTTTTTTCTGTGGCCTGCTCAACCCTCCTGGCATAATCCGCATCGGCCTCTTTAAAATCATTTTTTATCGCTTTTTTACGTTCTTTCATCTCCTTACGCAATCTCAAACTATGTTGAAGAATTGACTCGTTTTCAGGACTGGAAGTGTCTACTGGTGGTCGCTTATTGGGTGTTTTATATTCTACAGGGTTCGATTTCAAAGTACTTAATGGATCTTTCTCGGTGATCGGCTGACCGTTTACATCATTAAGTTTACCATTGCCAAGAGAGGCTACTTTTTGACCGCCTTCGTTTTGTACGTCAACTGTCTTTTTAAGCTTATTCTTGGAATCTTGAAGAAATTTTTTGGCTTCATCCTCACTCTTAAAATCTAACTCTACTTTCGAATTTGTAGCCGTGTTGTTAACGCGTTTTGCCCTGTTCCAAAGCCCTTTTTCTTGGGAATATGATTTTTTCCCATCGGATGGTTCACCTACGCCTACATCAGCACCCGCTGTTTTATTATACTCACCCACCAAGGACTGAATTCTTGTTGCACCATTCGTTTCTCTGGTTTCGATGATTAATTTAAACGGTTTCGCAGTGTTTTTGGAGTCCGCAGCATTTTTGGGCTCTGCAGCGTTGTCCGCAGCATTTTTGGAATCTGCAGCGTTGGTATCTATTTTTTTATCTTTTTCATCAGGCATTATATTTACTCACTAATAATTAAAGAAGTATTAATATGATTATAGTATAAAATCCAAACACTAGTCAGAAATGGAAACGGATCATAATTTACTTTTTTATTACAAACCAAAAATATTACAAATTCTTTGAGCCATTAATCATTACCTGATGATGATACTTAAACGACAAGCCAGGCGTTTCTTATTTTCCTGTATAAAAATTAATGCTAGACTGTGAACAGTTAATGTAATCATAGGGAATGAAAGCATGCATAAGGCCGTTGTTTTACATCAGTTTCCTCATCCGAAAAACCTGCCCAATTTAAGTCCTTTCTGCATGAAGCTGGAGACTTATTTTCGTATGGCAAATATTCCTTATGTAGTCAATGAAACCGTTAATCCCTCAAAGGCACCCAAGGGTAAAATGCCCTTTATTGAGGTTGATGGTCAAATATTATCTGATAGCAGTGTTATTGTTGAGCATTTTCAGAACTATCCTGATTATGATCTGGATAAACATTTATCTGAACAACAAAGAACATTGGGCTTATTAATTCAACGGCTTTGTGAGGATCATTTATATTGGGGCATTGTTTATTCTCGTTGGCAGGACCCTGATGGTTTTGATAGGCATTGGAAACCTCTCATCGGCTCCTCTTTGCCAAAACCGCTACGATTCATTATTTATTTTATAAGAAGAAAAGCACTTAAAGAACTACACGCTCAAGGGATGGGCCGGCATAGTACAGCGGAGGTCTATGCCTTTTGTACAAAAGACATCATCGTGCTCAATGAATACCTTTCTATGGCCAAACCCTTTCTGTTTGGTGAGCGGCCATCAAGCTTTGATGCCGTTGTTTATGGTACTGTTGGCAGTCTGTTATATACCCCGTGGGATTACCCGCTGAAAACCGTTACGGCTCAATTTGATGCGTTTGAAAATTATTATCAGCATATGACAAAATCCTATTTTCCAGATTTACTCAAACAAACCAGCAAGGATAACGCCTAACGCCGCCCCTTATTCAGGATGAATTTATGACAAGCAAAGTTGAAAAAAAAGAGACTGCAGATAAATCCGGAGCACCGGCTCCAGAAGATAACGCAGTCGATACCTTAAAATCACCGACAAACACACAACAACCTGAAGATATCCAACACCAGGCAGTATCCCACGAGCGTCAGCAAGCCAACAAATTTGGAACGTTTGGCGGTGTATTCACTCCCACCTTGTTGACGATACTGGGCGTTATCATGTACCTGAGAGAAGGCTGGGTTGTAGGCAATGCTGGTTTGGGCGGCGCATTTCTGATCATTCTTTTATCCTTCGGCATTACCGCCGCTACCGCGTTATCGATGTCAACCTGTGTGGCCAATATCCGCGTTGGACCTGGTGGGGCATTTTCAATGATCTCCCAATCACTGGGACTGGAAGCCGGCGGGGCAATAGGCATTCCTTTATATCTTTCTCAGGCGCTCGCTGTGGTCATGTATATTTTTGGTTTTCGCGCGGGTTATCTTTGGGCCGCTCAGGCCTGGGGTTTGCCTTTGCTCTCGCCATTGACCATTGATTTAACGGTATTGGCCTTGATTTTTACGATTACTCTAATCAGTACCAGTCTGGCTATCAAAGTACAGTATTTTATTTTAGCCATCATACTTGGATCTTTGATTTCCATTGGCATCGCAGCGATTCTTGGACCGATGGATAAACCCATTGTCTGGTGGGGAAACTTCACAGGAAGTCCTGAGGATCAATTTAAAGGAACAAATTTCTGGGCCGTTTTTGCTGTATTTTTTCCGGCATCGACCGGAATAATGGCCGGTGCGAATATGTCCGGCGATTTAAAAGATCCTCGCCGCTCCATCGCAATAGGAACCTTATCAGCCGTTGCGCTGTCCTTGGTCATTTATCTTGCTCTGGCGTATTGGCTGATGCGTGTGGCCACCCTGGATGAATTGACTCACAACTACACCATCATGATTGATAGATCGTTTTGGGGGCCAGCTGTTTTAGCCGGGCTTCTGGCAGCCACCTTTTCATCCGCACTGGCCTCTTTTGTTGGCGCACCCCGAATTCTTGAAGCATTGGGCAATCACAGTATCGTGCCCTTTTCAGGCTGGTTGGCTCGCAGAACAAAAAAACACGAACCGCTAAATGCCACCTTATGCACTTTTACGATTATTCTCGCTGCCATCATGCTTCGAGAGTTAAATACCATAGCCCCTTTAGTGGCCATGATATTTTTGCTGACCTATGCCACTATCAACCTGGTTGTTGCCATTGAGCAAAATCTCCAATTAATCAGCTTCCGCCCTTTGCTGCGCATTCCCAAAATTATCCCGCTGGCAGGACTTGCCGGATGCCTTTTCACGATGTTCATCATTAACCCAAGCTTTAGTTTGGTGGCCTTGAGCCTGGTGGCACTCCTCTATTTTTTTCTGATGAAGCGCAGGTTAACAGCACCCACAGGCGATGTGCGCAGTGGCTTATTTACAGCACTTGCAGAATGGGCCGCCAAGCAGGTGAATCTGTCACAGGGCAGAACAGAAAGAGCCTGGAAACCCAACCTTCTTGTTCCCTTGGAGCATCCACAACGATTACGCGGTGCCTTTAATTTGATTGAGCACATTGCATACCCCATGGGATCGGTGAAATTTTTAGGCATAGCTCCGGCTCAAAAAGCTGCTGACTTGCAAAAAAAGCTTATTAAAATCCAACAGTCTTTCATTGATGCTGGCGTTTTTACCTCCTCCACTGTCATAGAAGCAGAAAATTTTCCTAAAGATATAAAGATGGGTATGCAAGCCTTGGCGGGTTCTTTTTTCCGACCTAATCTGCTTTTCCTTGAGCTACCGAAAAATGAACAAACGCATACCATGTTGCAAGAGGTGATCTTAGAAGCGAAAAATAAAAAAATGGGTGTATCTTTATTTGTACACCATGAACAGGCAGGCCTTGGCTACCGTCGGCAGGTGAATCTCTGGATACCGGATCAAGGCCCGGACTGGAAGCTGGAAATGGATTTTAAAGATCTGGATTTAGCCATTCTTTTAGCCTATCGGATAATGGACAGCTGGAATGGTTCATTAACTGTTATTGCAACCGTCAAAAAAGAGACGCAAAAGAAAAAAGCAAAGAAATTTCTGAAGCGTCTTGTTGATCTGGCCCGTCTTCCAGCCAACACAGCCGTTCACATAGCCGACGGGGACTTCGGACGTTTTGCCAGTAAAGCCCCGGCAGCAGATTTAAATATCTTCCCCTTGCCCGAAAAACTTGAGGCAGAATTTCTATGGAACCTGAGAGATGCAACCGGCACCTCTTGCCTATTCACCCAAGACAGCGGAGAAGAAAGCGCCCTGGCATAATCTAAAAGCCTATCACTGTGCCTTGATAAGCAAACGCATCAAGGACTGAGCCAAAGCAGCGTAAAAGCCAAATGAGAAAGCCAAAATTTGTTCCTTCCTTAAAACCTGCTCACGGCCTTTGCTAGCGCAAAGAGACATCATAGCCATTACTGGCATCTTCGACTGGGTTTGGGTATCTCTTTCTTATCTGTGATAACTGCTTAAGCTGTTATTGCTTCTTAAAGTAAAAGATTAAACCTGCAACAAAAAAGCATGGAGGTTAAATTTATGGCAATTGTACCTTAGTGGAAATTAGGAAACTTCAGGGACGTAAAACAAAATATCAGGTACGTATCATATGAAGGTTCTCACGATAACCTCATTCAAAACCCATCTGTTTCCTTGAATATATAAAACGCTTTGTAAAATTGAATGGCATTCTATGAAAGCACTGCTATATAAGAGCTTTAAGAGTTTATTCACAGAGTTATCCACTGATTTTGTGTATAAGCAAACTGGGTAATTATCAAGCAAAACGGCCTTAAGCCCTTAATTTATATGGATCACATGAGCAAAAGTGATTATTTGTTTTGATTTGGGAAATATTGATTGGATTAATTATCCACAGAAGATATATTGAAATATTTTTTATAAACCCACACACATTATCAGATAAAAATCTAAAAAAACAGTCTTGTATTTTATTTTTTAAGTTGGAACTTATTTTTAAATTTCTTTATGTTTTTTTCTGCTGTTGAAAGCTGACTATAAGAGCATTAAATTTTTTGGATGTAGCTTTGATAAGCAAAGCGCATCAAGGACTGAGCCTGAACGATAGGGAAAATGCCTGTTACCAAAGAAAAGCCAATAAACCTTCATTCGGAACATACGCATAAAATTGGAAAAATCCATCCTCTATCACCTTCTTAAACCTTGATGCGCTTCGCTTATCAAGGCTACGGGCCGTAGTTACTACGATTTAAAAATATGGCCGTTAATAGATTTAATAATTTGTTCCAATTCATATGCCAGGAGGGGCCATCGGGGGTCCATACTCTTTGCAGTTGTTTTTTTTCATTGTCGTATTTGTAAACGATAATGCCGGTTCCTTTACTGATGGGTACCTTATTCATGAAATTTTGTCCCATGACCAGGGCTTTGGCTTTCGGGGCAGTATCTATCATGTTGGCATCGGCGTGGAAAAAACTTTGTGGTTTTGGATTTTGGCCCAAGTCGATGTATGCGAGAATTTTTGGCGAGTCTACTGAATACAATATGGCATAATTGACTTCCATTACAAAACGTAAAAAATGTTTTTCATCAATAAATCTGACAGCCAGGTTTGATGTACTGTGTATCTGGTTGTGTGTGTAGAAATCTTTAGGTCTTGGCACATCTTCCCCTAATTGTTTTCTTAACGCCTCCCAACATTCTTCATCAATTCCACAGTTAAAATCGGGATTAGCTGGCTCATCCATGCGACGCCTTATTCCTGAGTCCACATCCCATGAATACATAAAAGAATTTTCATCTCCGGCAATAACTGTCTTCTCATCCGCGGTGATACCTCCATCGGTTTGCTGTATGTTCCCGATAAATTTTTTGAGAGGCTTGTGAGTTTTTAAATCCCATAAGGCTACGCCTTCAAGGAGGGAATCGTTGATACGATCAGGTATTTTCATCCGCCGTATCTGTCTTTCATTACGACCAATAGTAATTGGATATTGCTCCCCATTTAGATTCCCCACCCCAGTTGTCAAGAGATAGTTTTCCGATAGATTCAATCCTAATAATTTCATCCCTCCTAGAAATCCACCATGATCTTCTTGAAAACGTTTCATTCTTTTTTGATCCAGGAAATAAAGATTCCAATCCATATCAGAAGTTATATAAGTCGACAGATCTTTCTGCATTACATGACCATATACAGGAAAGCCAGGATTAAATGTTTTAATCACTTTTCCTTCAACATTTTGAACAATAACTTCATTATCTTTTACCCTTTGCCAAAGAAAATTATGCGTATCAGGAATAAAATACACACTATATATGTTGGGATACTTACCTATAGTTTTTCTGGTCTTTTTTTCCAAATCCCACAACATCAAATAACCGCCATGATGTGTAGAAATGGCATAATGACCATCAGAAGATAGTTTGATCTGCATTAAAAATGATCGTTCTACGCAAAGATCATAAACAAACCATAAAATGAGAAATAAAAAACCTATGAAAATTTTTTTAAACATTAAATAAATGCCTTTTTAAATAATCCGAAAACCATTTGTTTCGATTTAATAATTTTTTCCCTATAAATATTTTCCTGTATATCCTTACTACCCACCTTCATATCCGAGTGGTGCCATATCCAAGCAGTAGTATCAATTTTCTCCAGCTTTCCTTGATTAAATTTATCCATCAATATCTTATCGTCTTTGTACTCCACCCCCTCATACCCCATAGCTGGTTTGGGTTTTTCTCCATTAAGCAGATATAAGCTAATAATCAAAGTGGAAAGGTATTCGATATAATGTCTGTAATCGCTTATAAATTTTGATATTTCTTTGGATGTGATCTTTTCTAACATGGCAAGACCAGCAAAATGCAACAGCATAGGTGGCAAAAGCATGGAGCAGGAATCTGGGTCTTGAAATGCAAGATTGTCACGCAGTTCATTAACTGAAGCATGTACTTTCTCTTTAAGCAAGGCATGATCGATATGATCTTTTATCCCCTGTTGGGCTAAATCATGCAATTGAATGCTCAAGGTTTTGCCGCAGGAATAAATACGGCCGTGCAGAGTATATTCAGGATATGATTTAATCAAGCTCTGCCAAGCCTGCTCCAAGCCTTGTGTATCAAGCAATTGTGTCGTGGAACATCCGACATAATTGGCTATGAAATAAATGCTTTTACCGCCAACGGCTTGAATAAAAAGCGCTGGAAAATACTCAAGGGCCGGTTTTCTGGCTATCACATCCTTATAATTTACTCCTGCAGGTTGATTCTCCTTTTCTAAAATCGGCCCCAGAATATTGTCGTTTTTGGAATGCAGCACTGAAATTCTCTCAGCCGCTTTGTGAGCAAAGGGACAAAACCAAACGTTGCCTGTTTGCTGCTTTGCAACGCTCTCATACAGGGGGGAGTCCATGCTTTCAATGCCGTAGGTAGATAAGGCATTACTGGGTATAGCCGGCTGACAGAGAAAGACATGGTCAACTTTGGTCGTTTCTTTTTTCGACTTACCTAGTTCATTTAAGGTATGCACCATCACACCGGCACCCTGGGAGTGGGTAATGACATGAAGCTTTAAACCTTCAATCTGTTTTTTCAGGTTTCTGAATACTTCGGCAACGATGGCTCCCATACGTACTGATTCGTGAACAGCAGAGATGTAATCCAATTCATTTGGAGGGTTTCCTGGCCAGGCAATGAACATGCATCGGCTGAAAGATGAGAAATCCTTGCCGTCAAAGCCTGCGGCTTTATTCAGATGATCTTCGATATAAGTCACCCATGCATGCATGCCAGTGCCGTTTAACTGTTCATTATCAAAAACCTTATTTTCTTTCGTGTCTATCGTTTGAAAGGCTTTGAGCTTGGGAAATTGCTCGCGAATAAAATCTTTATCTCTGAAAATGGTAGCGTCTGCCTCTGATAAAACCGAGTCTATCTGCATCGTGTGGGTCATTGAGGGATGAGCCATACCCGGGGATTGCCTGAGGTGCTGGAATTCAACTAATTCACAATGTTCAAAATGTTTATTAAACTGGCCGTATTCTACATTATAGCCATGAATAAAAACGGTCAAATTATTGCCGTTGGCCTTGATGTACTCCACTTCTTCTGCTTTTAACATCAGCCGGGAATGAGGCTCTTCGTCGGTGAAGGCAATCGTTTTATCTTCAGCCATCCTTGCTGAACGTAAGTTAAATATTATCGGCGGCATCAGTCGCTTGAAGGTATGGGCATTCTGTGCTGCTGTTACCTTGAATGGCTGTTTATATAGCGGTTTTGGAGAGGCTTCATTAAAAATTTCCCGGAATTGATGCGATTCGGTCAAACTGACTGTGTTTCTGTCACCCAGCGGCAGCTGCTCGAAACGTGTAGGACGGGTATAAAATTTCATTTGACGTTGTGATGGGCACTGAGGATGCGATTTTAAAACGTCTGGCAAGGCTCTTTTAACCCACAAAACAGACTCACGACCTTTGTAGGAGACGTCCTTGTCTGCCTCAATTTTAATGTTGACATGATTCATTATCACCATAGGATTGGAATACAACTTGCCGTTAAAATCACCCACCTTTGCTCTGATATAATAAGGATCGTCCTGGCTGTTTTCCTGTTGACCCAGATGGTTCAACGCATACAAAATACGCAGTCGGGCATGCCCTGGGGAATCATTTGCCTCCCTTTTATCCATATAAAGGCTACTGTCTCCCAATTGGAAGCTGGACTTGTCCTTTTCTTCGACCTTGTCCAATTTTTCCAGGGCAGGACATTCTGGCAAGGGTTTGTTGCGGTCATCGTGGTGGTAGCTGACCAGATGAAGCTCGAGGGATTCATCGCCGTTAAATCCTTCAATATCAAGATGTATATAAGCCGTCTCACCGGGATAATAAAAAGGCTTATCCCAAACCGGCGCGGATATTTTTTTTGCAAAACCGTGTTGATAAAATGGCACGGCAGCCGGTGAGGCGGCTTTGTCTACTGCAGGTTGCTGCAATGCCGGCACCGCTTCTGGCGCATAGCCTACAGGGGCTTTCCAATGGATGTCTGAGGAATCGAAATGAACGGCCTGGGCTTCGATAAAAATGCCCTGCTCATTCAATTGAATGCTGGCGCTACCGTTTGTTAAATGCAGGGATTTATCAGAGGATAACTCGATATCTTCGGCCTGCCAGATCATATCCCCATTAGGCAAATTCACCTGAATCCACCCGCCTCTGGCAATTAACTGTATCTCACCCCCGCTGTCAAACGACATGTTTTCTGCCTTGGCTTCAAGATGACGATCGGCATTGATCTCAAAAACATCAGCGACTTTGATCTGCTGCCGAAGCGCTTGAAAATGGAGGTTTTTTGCCGTAATGCGGCCTGTATGATGGCTGACGAGATGATAATTCTCTAAGACCTCTTGATGAATGGATGCGTCAGATTGCAGTGTTTTATTGTTTTGAGAGGCAAGAATAACGGAGCCGCCTTCTGCTGCCAGGCTGATTTTTTCATGGCCTTTTTGATCCTCAAACCGCAAATAATTGCGCCCCTCGGCATTCACCATACTCAAGGTCTCAAACCCTTGACGATCAGACAATTCAAGGTATTGCCCCCAGGCCGTTTTCATTAATACCGACCAGGGATTGGTACTGGTTACTGGCGCATGATTCAAGCCGTTTGCGGGACTGTTTTGTAACACAGGCTGGTTAAAATCATTATGCAAATACATCACCAGCACTTCAGCCTGATTTTTCAAAGGAAAATGCAGCCCCATGGCCTGTTTAAGCGCCGGGCCTCCATATGGCATCAGGCGCCTGGCCGCCTGGCTTGCCACCAATCCTTCGTTGCTGTTATGCGTGTGGGTATGGTAGTTATAGCTTGTGTTTTGATCAAGGAAAGGCAGTTCGTTTTCACTCTCAATCACGGCCGTATGCACCAGCTGACTTGCCTGACTTATGATGGGCCTGGGACGTACGGGCATGTGTTGGGGAATGCATTGAATACGGTTATGGTAGTGATGGTTATGGTAATGATGCACAACCTCAAGCAAAGAAAATTTACCGTCCGGGATGCTTGAGGGTAAATGCCTTGCTTCAATCCGGTGCCCTGCGGATAAATCGGGATGATGGGAGAGAAAGGACAGGACCGTTTGATTCATCATTAAGCTCTGGTAATGATGCGTTGCGGCTTGTGTCAATTGATCAGTATCAATAGCCCCCCAGCCCCATACTGTCAGTTGTTTTTTCCCTGTTCCCACCTGTTTTTCAATAATCCTTGAGGTATCCAGAGGATCACAGTCTCGATAAATAAGCTGATAACTGCTATTGCCCTCTTTCAGACTGAAATCATAAAAACCGTGAAAGTCCAGTTCGGTCAGACCGCCTCTATCCTGGAGGTAAAAAGGTTCATAGACTGCTATGGGTAAATCATAACTCTCGTCTACAAAACTGATACGATCCTCGGAAGCATTTAAATTATCCCAAAGGTAATTGATACCTTCCCGAGCAAGGGCGCGCTCAAAAAATTCAAAATCGGTTTCATTCTCTGCCTGAACCCACTGCGGGTATTTATAGTATTTACGGCGACCCCTGCGCCAGTATAATGCGCTTCCTGCCAACCCCTCTGATTTTAATACGGTATCGATCAACGTTTCGATGGTCTGATCCTGATAAACTCTGGCCTGACCTGAAAAGTTCAGCAAAGACAGTCGCGGGCGAATTTCACACTCCATTAACAACTGTTTTGTATCAGCATGCCGTACATTAAACGCATAGACCACGCCATGAATGCACCTTTGGCCTGTCACCGGGTTTTCAAGCGTTAATTGGGCGGTTTGGCCGAGCACGGCTTCAGGTAATATGATAGCTTCGCTGGGAAACAGGATTTTAAAACAATAAGGGGAGTTCAGGGCTTCCCGTCCGCTAAACGACTGAACCTCGTAGGTGGTTTGATTTATCATAAGGCTCGCAGTAAATGCTTGCCGCGCTGTTGGTCCCATGAACCTTCCTTGACTGTCCGTTAACTGCTTTTAATGCGGCTATTTTCACGATCTGGTTTGGAAAGTCAAGAAAATTTGCATAAAAAATTTAAAACGCGGGTCAAGCCCGGATTATTTTTATGATCAAAAGCATTTAAAAATCCTTCAAACGTTGCCAAATCAGGTCTAATAAGGATATAGTTCACACCCATTTACAAATGTGCATTTTATGACTAACTCAAGTTACCCAGGCAAGCCCTCTTCCAAAGGTTATTTTATCTGGCTGGTGGGTGTTTCATTTTTATTATTTCAGTTTTTTCTCCAGCTCTCATCAGGTGTGATTCTTGGAAAAATCATGGAAGACATGAAATATTCTGCCCTGGTGATTGGAACGTTGAGCAGTGCCTTTTATTATGTTTATACTGGGCTGCAAATCCCTGTGGGTCTTTTATTTGATCGATTTAATACACGGCATTTAATGGCTTTTAATGCGGCCATCTGTTCACTGGGTTGTTTACTTTTTGCAATCAGCACCCAATATCAAGGGTTATTTCTGGGGCGTATTCTGATTGGTGCAGGCTCTGCCTTTGCCTTTGTCGGCATTTCCCATCTGCTTCGTGAGCATTTTCCTCTGAATCAGTTTGCCTTTATGATCGGTTTATCAGATACCCTTGGGTTTCTGGTCACGGTCGCTGGCATGATTGCCATGGGTTATCTTATCAGTCAATGGGGATGGCGCGGGTTTATGTTCGGTGCAGCCCTTGTCGGCTTTTTAATCAGCTTTCTCTGTTGGTATTATATCCCCTCCAGCAAGCATGCACGCGGTTCGGAAAATAATGATTTTAAAAAATTAGTGTCCATTCTTGCTAACCCGTTAACATGGATTAACGGCCTGTTTTCCGGCCTTGGATTTACGGTCATTACCGTTTTTGGTGCACTTTGGGCGGTTCCTTTTCTTCAGTTAAAACTGCAAATCAGTTTGTTTCATGCCAGTATTGTGGGTTCAATGATTTTTTTTGGTGCCGCTTTGGGTTTTCCCTTGTTTGGCAAACTCTCTGCATCTTTGAAAAAACGTAAACCATTAATGCATGCTTCCTGTCTGTCAACCGCGGCTTTCTTGCTGCTGATCATTTTCCTGCCAGCACAAAGCCATGTCCTTATCCATTCGCTGGTGATGTTTTGTATAGGATTGTTTTGCGGTGCCTATATATTGGCTTTTGCCATTGCCAATGAGCTGGCAACGAAAGATGCTCGCTCTACCTGCACAGGATTTACCAATACCCTGGCAATGATCACAGCCCCGCTTTTGCAGCCCTTGATAGGCTATCTTATTGATTGGATGACGTTGAATACTGGAATAAACAGCCTGTTAGCTTATCAGTTGGCTTTGCTGGTTATTCCTTTTTGTCTGCTGTTGGCAAGTTTTCTGGTGTGTTTTCTTCCTGAGAAAAAATCCAGCGTCAATACGCGTTAACATCGCTATCTACGGTAGGTTGTGCCCTGGCCCAACACCAAAGTATTGAAATCCACGGTTTCAACCAAAATTTCATATCAAAAGTTAGCCATTTAACCCATACCGCTTCCATTTGGGCTTGACCGGATGTGTTATACAAAATGGATTATTTCGAAGCATTTGAGCCGCGCGCGTCAGCTAGCACAACCTTGTTTAAAATTTCCGCTTCCTGACGGTCGCGGCTCGGAGCAACCGGTCAAGACCATTGTTGGGCCGAGGCCCAACCTACGGTAGATTGATCAAATATTTATGCTGCAACCGTGTGCTAATTAAACAGTTGTCGTGACATGAAACAAAATCCTTTTTTCTCGCCATTGAAAAATCCGGCACTGTCCTTTTTTTCATGCCCTGGATCAGGCAGTAAATTTTTATAGGTGAAATCAAGTTTGGGTAAACTGATGTTTACCAGCCATTGTTCATCGTCTACTGGCTTCATTTTTACAAACTGTGACATTTTGACCGGGTTACCGGAAGCGTCACGCCAACCTGCAAAAGCGGCCTGGACTGCATCGGACTCCTTGAGCTTGACTGCATAAAACCCGCTTTCATCATTCAATCGGCAAAAAAGAGTTTTTATTTTATGCGGCTTTTGTTGACTATCGCTTCGCCACATTTTGGAATACCAGCTATGACTGGATGTGACAAATTGCTCTTCTTTTTGAACGCCGGTCTGAATATGACCATTGATGCGGCTGGTTTGCCTGACCAATACATCAAGGCCAGAACACAGTGTTTTGGTTTTTTGATCTTCATCAGGCGTTTCAAGCATATTTAATTTAAAATTAAACCCCTGTCCCTGTCCCTGCTCCTCCTTCACCCCAAAAGACCAATTGGCATTCACCGGATTATAATACAGAAAGGCTCGCCCTACTTTCCACTTCAAATCCTTTGGGGAATCGATGGTTTTTGTTTGATCGTAGGAAAAAATCAATTGCCGGGTATAACCGTTCAAGAGTGCTGCCTGAATATGAAACTGATTATCCTGACGCTGCATTTTAAAATAATAGGCAAAACGTTCATCAAGTCCATTATAAACCATGCCGGTAAAAATCCAGTGTGTGTTTTTAAATTCACTGCGTTGTGCAACAGGTTTGTTCTGCTGTTCAGTTTGTTTTACAGAATAAACCGCCGTGGAAATAATAAATAAACCTAAGATTATAAAATAACGAATCTTATATAATTGAATCATACTGGCAAATCCCTTTTAACCGTGGGTGAGACCATAGCGCATTCCAAAAATCATTGGATAAATGAGCCTCTACAGGAAGATAAAACATATTATCAGAAGCAAAGGCATGGCATTTCACTGCGTCCTTTTCCGTCATGACAATATCAGATTCTTTAAATCGCATATCGACCGATTTATAATGATAATGATCGGCATAGGGGTATGGCAAGAAATGAATGCCCAATTGCTTCAAACTGCTAAAAAAACGCTCGGGATTTCCAATGCCTGCCACGGCCGCCACTGGCGTTGAAAAATGTTTAAGAGCAATCGCCTGCCCTGTCTTCAGATGAATAAAAGGCCCGGGTTGTAAAGCCATGGGGTAAGCGCCAGGCCAATGGCCTTCATTCACTACAATAAAGTCCACTTCTTGAAGCCTGGATTTGGTCTCTCTCAAAGGGCCGGCAGGAAGACAGTAACCATTTCCCAGGCCGCGAGTACCATCTATCACCACAATTTCGATAGCCCGGTCCATGGCATAATGCTGTAAACCGTCATCACTGATAATCACATCCACCTGACACTGTTCCCGCAGATAACGAACAGCCTGCATACGTTTTGGTGCAATCACCACAGGACAGGCAGTTTTACGGGCCATCAACAAGGGCTCATCGCCCACCTCGCGCGCGGTATCCTGTTGGCTGACCAGATAAGGAAATTTTTTTATCTCTGCTTTATAACCACGGCTGACAATACCTGCTTTAAGTCCTCTTTCTGTCATAGCTTGCGCCAAAGCAATCACCATCGGCGTTTTACCAACGCCTCCCACGGAGATATTACCAACCACTATCACCGGGATTTGGGCGTTATGTCGGGAAAAAATCCGGTAAAAAAAACGCCTGAGATGGCTTATCAGTCGATAAATCAGTGACAATGGCCACAACAGCCAGCGTAGCGGATGCGGTTTATACCATAATGTCTCGACTAAAGAAGCCATTTATACGAGGGCCTCTTCCATGTTTTCGCTGCCCATCTGCTGGGCTCGATACAATTGGGCGTAATGGCCGTTAAGTGCCAGTAACTGGGCATGTTTTCCTTGCTCTACGATACAGCCTTCGCGCAGTACGATAATCTTGTCCACTTTTTTAATGGTCGACAAGCGATGAGCAATAACCAGGGTGGTACGGTTTTTCATCACCTGTTCAAGTGCTGCCTGAATGTATTGTTCCGATTCGGAGTCGAGAGCTGAGGTTGCCTCATCAAGGATTAGAATGGGCGCATCTTTTAGCAATGCTCTGGCAATCGCCAAACGCTGGCGCTGTCCGCCTGAGAGCAGGACACCGTTTTCTCCAACCACCGTATCATAGCCTTGGGGCAAGCGATGGATAAACTCATCCGCATAGGCCATACGCGCGGCTTCAATGATTTGATCACGACTGACATCAAAGCGACCATAGGCAATATTATTCGCCAGACTGTCATTAAATAAGGTAACATGCTGACTGACCAGGGCAATGTTATCGCGCAGACTTTTCAGGCTTAATTCATGTATGGGCATGCCATCGATAGTAATATAGCCTGATTTTGCTTCATAAAAACGAGGCAAGAGGCTGGCCAAGGTTGTCTTTCCGCTGCCAGAATGCCCCACCAACGCCACTGACTCTCCTGCATGCATGGTAAAATTCATGTCATGGAGTACATTTTTTCCCTCTCTGTAAGCATAGGATAAATGATGAAACTGAATCTCGCCACGGATAGTGTCTGGTAAGGATTGACCCTGTTCAGATTCAATCTCGATATCCAGCAAATTAAAAACACTTTCTGCTCCAGCCAGTCCTTTTTGTATGGTGGCGTTTAAGGTCGTCAGCGTTTTCATTGGCTTGATGATTTGGAGCATGGCGGCAATGACAACCAGGAAAGAGCCCGCGGATATAGTGATAACCGCAGAAAGTGTTATCGCGGCATATATAATAATAGCCATGCCTACAGCTATGACAAATTGAACGCCCGCCGTATTGATTACTTTGGTGGCAGCCACTTTCATATCATTTTTTCGAGACTGTTCAGTTGCATGATTGAACTTGTTCACTTCATAGGGTTCACCGCCAAAAATACGCACTACACGGTAACCATCGATAGCTTCTGCAGCAATTTCCGTCACCTCGCCCATGCTCCGCTGAACGCGATGGCTGATGCGACGAACTCTTTTATTGGTATAGGTTACGATAAAGCCGATAAAAGGCACGGTGACCAGAAACATTAATGACAATTGCCAGCAGACGATCATCATCACCGTCAACAGCCCAATAACCAGGCAGGTATTTTGTACAAAATCAGTCAAGGCATCGGCACTGACCTGTGCGACCTGCTCGACGTCATAAAGAATTTTAGATAACAATTGACCACTGGCAGCCTTATCGTAATAATCGGCGGGCAGTCGGATAATATGGGCGAAGATACGCTGCCTCAAGACTTTAACCACTGAGCGTGCGACCCAGGTCATGCAATAACTGCCCAGGGAGCTGACCAGACCGCGCAGGGTAATACCAATCAGAATAATTAAAGGGGCGCGTTTGATGAATTCGAGATCAACATCAATAAACCCTTTATCAAAAAAGGGCTTCACAATATAGGTAAAGCCAGCATCTATGCCTGAATACAGGATATTGGCAAACACGCCAAGACAGAGTATCGGCCAGAAAGGCTTTACATATTTAAATAATTGGCTGTATAAGGCGCCTGTGTTTAATCGTTTGGTCTTACTCATTAATTTTCTTTATAAATGGCAGCAAATTTAGCAGATTGTACCTCTATTTTGGAATAACTGCCAATCTTAGCGCTTAAAACTGATTTTATCAGCAAAATATCCAATGGATCCTTTAACAATAAACAATTGCGCCAAATAATAAGTCAACATTATCCAGAACATAAAATCCGCTTGTTTAAACACAAATTGATTAAAGGCAATCAAAGCATCGGATAACATAAAAAGCACAGCACCAAAGGCGATAATCCAGTTCATCTGCAAGGCAAAAAGCCCCATGACTGTAATGACTGCGACATACACAAGCACCGGTAACGTCATCGGGCCGAGATAGGGATACAAAAGATAGAGCATAAGACTGCTGATGCAGGCAATGAGTATTGAAAGCAGGGTTTTTATCCATGAGAAATGTATGCTGGATCCTTTGATAAACAGATAAATATAGGTCATATGAGCGAAAAGAAAGCAGACAAGACCCAGTTCCAGCTGTTTTTCAAGCGGCAAGGTTAAGCCAATATCGCCTGCCATAGAAAAAATGAGTGCCGCAGAGAGAATGGTTTTAACGGTATTTTCCAACTGCGAGAAATATACAAGCAACAGCAGACAAAGTATAGGTAAAGGCTTGAGTAGTGTCATTACTGGAAACTGGACAAGATTTAAAATGGCCAGATACAGCAGTGAAAAAAGAAAAAACAAGCTAACGGGTTGAAACAGTCTTTGTATGGGTCTCATTAATTGTCCTTTCATAAATTATGTGCTCTTGAAAAAAGATGCCGCCTGTCTCAATCGATCATGCCTTGCAAGTGTGCAACCACACAAGATCCCAGGCCTTGTAAATCATATCCCCCTTCCAAAACCGAGATCATACGTCCCTCACAGCATTCAAGCGCTATTTTCTTTATCTCCTGCGTAATCCAGCGATAATCCTCCGCTTTTAATTTTAAATCGGCTAACTGATCGGCATAATAGGCATCAAAGCCTGCAGAAAAAAAGATGATATCCGGATTAAATGCCTTCACGGGCTTAAACCATCCGCTGGCTGTTTTATTGCGAAAGTCCTCACCTGAGGTGCCTGCTGGCAATGGGACATTTAAAACCTGTTGACTCGGAGACTCAGCGCCACTAAACGGATAAAAAGGATGTTCGAAGCTTGAGCAGTATAAAACCCTGCTATCCTCTTTAAATATATCTTCCGTTCCATTGCCATGGTGAACGTCAAAATCAATGATCACTGCTCGTTTCAATTGATAGGTATCCAAAGCATGTGCCACGGCAACAGCGACATTATTGAAAAGACAAAATCCCATTGCCTTGTCCCGCTCAGCATGATGTCCGGGCGGGCGGATATTGCAAAAAGCAGCATCCGCTTCTTTTTTCATCAAAAGATCAACCGCAAGAACGCCCCCACCGGCCGCACGTAAAGCCGCATGGAGTGAATCAGGGTTCATGAGAACATCAGCATCAAGGGATACATAGCCTTGCTTCGGAGATACATCAAAAATTAAATCAACATAATCCGTATCATGCACACGCAGCAGTTGTTCACGGGTCGCCAGGGGGGCTTCAAAATCGTTTAAATACTGATGAATATCTGAATGCTTCAAGGCGTTATCAATGACTTTTATTCGTTCAGGAGATTCTGGATGATGGGGTCCCATTTCGTGTAATTGACAATCGGGATGGGAAATAAGAGCTAATGACATTTCAATACCAGTCCTTGGTTTTTTTATCATGTCTTTGACAAGGGATTGCTGATTGTGCCACGATTTCCGCACCATGCCAAGGGTTGGGGCAATTGCATTAAAACGTCAATCTGTCCGAGCCGCGCCCGTCAGGAAGCGGAACAGTTGAGGTAGCACAACAGTTAAAATTCGCCATTAAGTGTTCAATGGTAATCCTTTCTCAAGAATTTTAATGAGACAAATCGAAACAAATAAAACGGGCTTCTTAATTTTTCCGCTATTTCAACTGTTCCGCTTCCTGACGGTCGCGGCTCGGATACTTCTTTTGTAATTGAGTGTTTACATGCAATCGCTGTGGTGGCAGTCAGGAAGGGTTCAGCTGTCTTTCCCAGTCACAAAAGTACAATCATCACAAACAACCTCAGCTTTTCCATTATCGGCCTGGTTTACGGACTGGTTATCGGAACCAAAAAATCGAGCGACTTGTATATAAGGTTTGCTTGTCGTTTTAAACCGCTGTTCGAAAGCATCGAGAAGCTGGCTATGCCCCCCCTCTCTAAACCCCTCAACGATCACCGCGCTGTCAACCTTAAACTGTTGATAATAATGTTGTGCATAGCTGTACCAGCCACCATAGGCAAACCCTCTGGCAATAGAGGCAGCAGGCACATCATGAATCTGTCGATACGCCTCTGCCGCTTCATAACAACCACCTAAAGCATAAAAATAGGCAATTTCATTAACAGTGGTTGTGGCATCACCACGCAAGCCTTCGACCTGCTGTGTATGGCCACCCAAAGCCAATCCGAGAATAGTAAGCCGGTCAAGATCAATGCAAGTTTTTTCTATCCCAGGCAAGGTCAGATAAAATTCTTTTGCCAAGTCAGCATATCCACCGAAGCAAAAATTATATATCACCGAATCAGGTTTCATGCTGTGGTTTAAGCTAAGAACTAAAACATCCGAAAGGTTGCCTGATCTTGCAAAGCCTTCAAAAAGAATTCGAGGATCAATATTGAATTTGGCCTGGTAATGACATGCCATTAAATAGTTATTATCCATTGCAAAAAACAGAGCTACCATCTCTGGTGACAATGCCAGCTCGTTAATACAACGTTCCACTAAATCAACATGAATGCCTTTGACAATGCCCTTGGCAATGGAATCTTTTTTTACGTTGAATGCCAGGCAATGTGTTTTCAAAAGCTCAAAATGCCCACCCAAAGCAAAGCCGTAGGCAATCATATTTTCATTGAGAGGGCTGCGATATCTTAATATTTCCAAGCCTTCGATATCTGCTTCAAAGGCCATCAGACAAGCTGGCGTGGGACATAGTATTTGATGATCAGCCTCATCAATATGAATGCCTTCTGCTATCATTACATCAAGGGCATGTTCGTCTCTTTTTCTTACTGCATCCACTACTTCCTGATAAAGTCTCATTAGACTAGGCGCATCCAAAACAAGCACATAATGGCTCTCTATTTTACAGATAAAATCCCTGAAAACAATAAACTTATGCAGCTTGGCAATTAATCAACGGTGATCAATTACTAAACATCATAAACGACTGAGTCTTGTCACCAAGTTTGGGCCTTTATAAATCAAACCAGTATATACCTGCAATAAATCCGCGCCGGCCTCTAATTTACTCTCGGCGGATTCAATGCTGTCTATTCCCCCGACACCGATAAGTGTCAAAGCATCACCGGTTATTTCTTTAATGACTTTAAGGCAATGTGTCGAACGGTCCAATAAAGGCTGACCGCTAAGTCCGCCCTCTTCCCCTCCATTTGGCAAATGACTGACTGCCTCTCTGGAACATGTGGTATTGGTGGCAACAATGCCCTCAATCCCTTTGGAGACAATAAGTTCAGCTATTTCTTTGAGCGCATCATCCTTTTCATCTGGAGACAGCTTTATTACCAGGGGAATATATTTTTTATGTTGATCACTGAGTTTCTTTCGACTTTCACATATTTTGGATAAAAGATCATCCAAATAAGCTTTTTGTTGCAACTGCCGCAAATCAGGGGTATTGGGTGAGGAAATATTCACGGTGATATAAGAGGCATGGTTATATACCTTCTCCATGCAGAATATATAATCTTCGCTCGCCTGGTTAAGACTGGTTTCTCTGCTTTTTCCGATATTAACCCCTACAATCCCCTGGTAGCGGGATTTTTTAATATTTAACACCAGATTCTCAACGCCCAGGTTATTAAACCCCATGCGGTTAATAATTGCATTTGCCTCGGGCAGGCGAAACAGTCGTGGTCGTGGGTTACCGGTTTGTAAATGAGGGGTTACCGTTCCCAGTTCTATAAAGGAAAAGCCCAGTTTGGCCAGAGCATCAATATGTTCACCATTTTTATCCAGACCGGCCGCAAGGCCTATACGATGGGAAAATGTCAGGCCCATGGCATTTGTCGGAGATAGCTCAGGTGCTTTAAACAATGGAGAGGGAAGCCAGTGCAAAGCAGACAAGGTCAGATGATGAGACTTTTCTGCATCCAGTTGGAATAACAGCGGTCGAACAAGCGAATACATGAAAGCCTCCTGCAATACTGATAAATTATTTATCTTCCAATTTACATTCCAAAGCCCAGATACGCAACATGGCATTCCCCGAAGCTTGTAAATGGTAAGGCACTTCTCGCACCTCTGCACCGTAATTGTTTTTTTGCAAACCAAGAAGCACAGGGCCTAACATCGTGGAGGATTCACCATACCTATCAATCAAAGGAAACACCCGGACTTCTTTAGCCACTCGCGCCAGTTCGCATAGGACATTGATATGAAAATCAATATCCTGATCATCCAATGCGAATAAATAGTGAGAACTGAGTGCAAAATCAAAACTGAAATCATCAAAAGGAAGCTTATATTCAGTCAAGCCAACATAACGGTTTTCTTTCTTGCCTTTTTTATAATCAGCAAAAAAAGTATCCAGCCCCTTGCGTCTTTGTTTAATTAAGGCCTCAAAACTGCCTTCACGGGAAAAATCAAAGTGCTCTTTTTCAAGCAGGACCTGCTCGACCATATCTGCAAATATCAAGGCGGTTTTGGAATATAAAGTATCTTTATCCAGTGTAAACAAGGGATCACAACTGATGACCTTGTGACCGGCTTTGGTTTGTATGGCATTAACAGCACTTGGACCGCACCCAAACTCCAAAATGTCTGAGTTCATTTGTTCTTCGCTTAAATCAAACATCTCACGGTATTCTTCAGGGTTATGCCCCCATAGCACCAGTTTACGCATACAACATCTCCTTTAAATCACAGCTTTTACTCGCTTACTCTCATTCATTATAATAATCACTAATGCGGAGAGTACAGTCATTTTGCATTTTTTTTTAATTCACTTATTGCCCAATGGCATTCAACACCAATAAAAATTGTTTTAATTTTTAATAGGTATGAATATAATTTTCCAGTTGTTCAATCACTCGCGCTTTGTCTTCCAGGAGATAATATAAAATATCACCGATGGACAAGATAGAAATGACTTCGTTTTTATCCTGAATAAGAAGGTGGCGGCGTCTGGTTGAGGTCATGATCTGCATGGCTTTTTCAACCGTATCATGAAGCGTTAAAATAGTAACATCGGCGTAGGTAATATCCCTCGCTGTCGCTTTAGTGGCATCTAGACCCTGACACATGCAACGGCGAACGATATCGCGCTCACTGACGATACCAATCACGTTCACTTCATCTGAAACCAGAAGTGCGCCGATATCGTTTTGCGCCATGATTTCGCAACACTGCGACACGCTGACATCGGGATAAACAAAAACGAGCTTTCGTCTGGGTTCTGGTAATATATTTTGTAATAATTGACTCATGTGAAATCCTTGAAAATCCATTTAAAGGTTGGCTTTGTTTAAATATAGCACATAACCATCGGGAGTCAGGAAAAAAATAATAGTTTAGGGGATTTTTTGATTGGTTTTGATTTGGGGTGTAACTCTCATATATCCATTGTCGTTTTGCGCATGCGGGATCCATCCACAAAACGCATCATGCGTTGCTAAGAATGAATCCCCGCCTGCGCGGGGATGACAACATGGAGTAAAATTATTCGATAATGGTCTGTTGGCACAAAGTCATCCTTGCAATAACTGCTGTTTCTTTGCCTATATGAGAATTGCACCACACCCATCAAATCATCATTAATTGACTACACGCCAGGAACCATCTGCCTGACGACAGGCTTTGCCATATATTTGCTGGGACTTGCCGCCGATCATGGCATGAGTGACATATTCACGACAGGGTTGTTTAGCGACATAATAAGTTCTTGTGGGCTTCACGCTGTAACGGTTGCCGGTATCAGGGTTCTTCCAGCCAACTGATTTACCTACGGGTGCTGTTTCAAGCGCGTGCTGCATTTCCAGTCTATCTTGCCTATCCATCGTTCGACCGATATTTCCACCAAGATACGCACCCAATAAAGCGCCGCCAGCCGCTGCTGCAACGCGACCTGAACCACCGCCAAATTGACTGCCCAATAAACCACCAACCACACCGCCGGTAAGTGACCCGACACCTTCATTATTCACTTCAGCGCAGCCCGTAAGGAAAAGCGAGAGAGTCAATGACACAATTGCTAATTTTTTCATAACACGTTCACCTGTTTAATGGTTTGTAAAAACGAGAGGCATTCTATCACCAAGGACAGATATCTGTCTCTTATACACATC
>JAGXGR010000020.1 GCA_024636645.1 Legionella sp. | reverse complement strand
GCTTGACATGTTAAACAGTCCACGGGCTTTGCTTATTCAAGCCATGTATACCGATTTAAGCTGTAAGCCATCAATGCGTGGCTTTTCTGTACCCAGACTTCCCTTTCGTTTGATTTATCATTGGACGATGAAGCAATTCAATAAATGGTATTACCAATCCAAATCAAGCGATAGATGCCTGCCTCTTATCGAATTCAATAATCCACTCGATAAAATACCCCATTGGAACCGACTATACGGTGGAAACGGTCTGATTCAATTTCAGGGGGTTTTTGCTAAAGAACGGGCAGTCCAGACGATTGAACACCTTCAGGACATTATTAACCGTCATAAAGCAACGCCAACCTTGGCGGTAATAAAATTATTTCATCGCTCAGGATCAGGCCTGCTTTCCTTTTGCCAACCTGGAGTCACCATTGCCATAGATTTTATTAACAATACGCAAGCCAACCATGCCATTAAGGCTATGAATCAGTACTTGTGCGAGATTGGAGGAAAGGTTTATCTGGCCAAGGATTTACTGTTAAATCCTGAGCAGTTTCGCCAGATGTATCCCAAACATGAAGCGTTCACCCAAACGCTTCTTGCATACCAAAGTCCCATGCAGTCCGATTTGGCCAGACGATTGGAGATCATTTAATGAAAAACCGTTTATGGCTTATCCTGGGTGCCACGTCGATCATTGCAGAACAGTTTGCACATATCGCAGCAGAGAACGACAATGCACTGTTATTAGTAGGACGAGATGGAAAGCAACTCCGGTTGATAGCAGGCGATCTTTTTTTAAGACACCATGTACATTGTGAAATCCTCACCCAAGACTTAAGTGATGATATCAGCCTGCTGCTTCATTTGTTGGAAAACGACAAAAGAGAAATGGATATATTGATCGCACATAGTCAGATTTCAAACAATGAAAAACTTGACCTACAAATAATTAATGACATGCTTCAGACGAATGTGGTGAATACCAGCCAAATCATTCATGCTTATCTGCAAAGAAAGCAAAAAAAACAGCGTTTGCTTTTTTTAAGTTCAGTCGCGGCTTGCCGGGGACGGGCAAAAAACAGTTTATATGGCGGCAGCAAAGCCGCCATTGAGATTTATCTGGAGGGTTTACAGCAGGCTGCAGAAAAACATCAGACCATCACCATTGCACGGCTTGGTTTTATTGACACAAAACAGACCTATGGCATGCCGGGCATTTTCTACGCCGCAGCCCCGGAAAAATGTGCCAAAGCCTGCTGGCGTGCAGTACAGAAGCAGAAATCATTGGTATATTTTCCTCGTTTTTGGCGTTTGATTATGGGGGTTATTAAAATAATTCCAGGTATAATTTATCAACGGATGAAAGGCGTATAACCTCTTATAAGGTGGTAGGCTAGAAACCGTGACTGGTAACAGTTACCTTGACCACGTCAGTTGCGTACGGGTAAAGCACAGAAGTAACCGCTGGCTGTCGCAAGGGGCCAGTTTTTAAGGAAAAGGCGCAGTTGTCAGAAAATACAAAGCCGTTACAAGTGGAAATCGTTCCTGCCTAAAGCAATAACTAATCCCGGGTGAAGGCGAGATGCTAGCCTCACCCGGCGTTTTTATTGGCGCCACTTTCAGGCTCCTGCTGCATTACCAATATGCATTGACAGAAATCACTGATGAAACAAATTGAACTGAATGATTATCAGGCAAGCTAAACCACACTCCACCGATAATGCCTAAATTGCCGTTGAAGTTATATTCAATCGCGGGTGCCAGGCTCGCATCTGAGAAACCTGTACTGCCAATCATCGCCGGCATTCCACTGACCGTAGTTCCAGGAAATCCTCGGAATAACGTCGATACTCTTTTTGATGCAAACACATCCATAGCAGCAACCCAGTGTTGGGTGAGGGTGAATTCTCCAGCGATGTCAATACTGCTGTTATGGCCGGGTTTTATGTTTCCTGAGGTGTCTATCTCTCCACCATAGCTGCTGATTCCATGGATTTTAACCGTGCTGAAGTGGGTGTAACCGAGGTTTAATCTTGTACGTAAATAATGTGACCCAAATAACCGCTGAAGATGCTGAAAGTTTAGCATAATGCGGGTTCTGTAACTTCCAAGTCCTGTTGCATCGGTGCCTTTGTTACCAGGATTTAAACGTTCATAGCGTCCTGATGGGAAAACTTCGTCAAGGGTTATTCGTAAATCCGGACGAAAGGCATGATCGTTTTGCTCCAATAACTGAAAACCTAAACGAGCAGAGATATCACTGACACCGCCTCCTTTTTTTCCCTGATTAACATTATACGTCATGGGAAAACTGTATTGAATATCCATAAAGTTATTCAATCCATGACTAAACAGTGGATTGATCGCAATATTATATTTTCCAGGGCCATCATTTTTTGTATAAAAACCATAAACCTGAAGATTGCTGTGCCCGGCGGGTATGGTACGACCGGAAAGCGCCAGTAAAGAGCCCATGAACCAAGGTCCATCTTCGCTTAAGGCAGGGCTTGAGAGAGAAAGAAGGAATGCAGCCAGCAATTTTTTTTGTGATTTCGTTATGTCCATATACTTGTCTCTAGAAGTCATTTTTTCAAGACGCTTTAATAAATAAACCGATGGTAATTAATATTTAATATATAGGAATTCTCTTTGATGTGCGACTTAAATTGGATGCGCTTATCGTGTTGCGGTTGGTCCTCAACAAGGGAGGAAGGTCCTGACGTTAAAGACCTTTCCCAAGTGTTCAGACTGCCTTTTCAGACCGAGCTATTCAGCCGGCTGCGCGCCCTTGCCCTTGAACTTATTGATTTCGCCGGATTGGATGCGCGCGAGGAAGGAATTCAGCTCGCGCTTAACGATCGGCATCAGGAAGTACAGCGCGGTGATATTCACGACCGCCATGGAAAAGATCGCCGCATCCGAGAAGTCGATGACTGGCTCGAGTTTGGACGCAGCCCCGATGACCACAAAGATGCAGAACATGACCTTGAAGACCAGTTCCGTCTTGCGGCCCTCGCCGAACAGGAAGGTCCATGCTTTCAGTCCATAGTAGGACCATGAAATCATCGTTGAGAAGGCGAACAGGATCACCGCGATCACCAGCAGGTAAGGGAACCAGCTGAAGGTGTTGGCGAATGCGGCGGAAGTCAGCGAGACACCGGAGACGCCGCCGACGGTTTGGATCACTCCGTTTTCCGTCATATAGTTTCCCGTGGCCGGATCGATCATCAGCTGGCCGGTGATCACGATCACCAGAGCCGTCATCGTACAGATGACAACTGTGTCGATGAACGGCTCCAGCAGCGAGACGAGGCCCTCTGTGATCGGCTCTTCCGTCCGAACCGCCGAGTGTGCGATCGCGGCCGAACCGACGCCCGCCTCGTTCGAAAACGCTGCCCGTTTGAAGCCCTGGATCAGCGAGCCGACCATGCCACCGGCAACGCCGAGACCGTTGAAGGCGCCCGCGAAGATCTGGCCTATGGCCCAGCCGATCTTATCGTAGTTGACCAGCAGGATGACGAAGGCGGTGCCCACGTAGAGGATACACATCAGGGGAACGACCTTTTCCGTCACCCGTGCGATAGACTTGATCCCGCCGACGATCACCGCGAAGACCACCGCGGCCAAGACGATGCCGGTGATCCAGCCGGGATATTCGCCGACGACACTGGAGATCTGCTGGTGCGCCTGATTGGCCTGGAACATGTTGCCGCCACCCAACGCGCCTAGAATACATAAGATCGAGAACAGGACCGCCAGTATCTTGCCCGCCGGCAGGCCGCGCTCTTCGAAGCCCTTGGTCATGTAGTACATCGGACCGCCCGAAACCGTGCCGTCGGCATATTCATTCCGGTATTTGACGCCCAATGTACATTCGGTGAATTTCGATGCCATGCCCAGCAGGCCGGCGAGAATCATCCAGAAGGTCGCGCCCGGACCGCCGATGCTTACTGCGACGGCCACGCCCGCGATATTGCCGAGCCCGACCGTTCCCGACACCGCCGTTGCCAGCGCCTGAAAGTGGCTGACTTCCCCCGCGTCGTCAGGATCGGAATAGTCGCCCTTGACGATGCTGATCGACAGCCTGAAGGCGCGAAACTGGATAAACGCGAAATACAGGCTGAAGACCGTAGCCGCGATCACCAGCCACATCACGATCCACGGGAAACTGGTTCCGGGGAAGGGCGCGAAGATCAGGCTCACGAAAGGACCGGTCAGGTTAGCGAATATTTCGTTCACCCGCTGGTCGATGGTTTGCGCTTCCTGAGCTATTGCCGCGGGGGCTGCGGCAAAAGCTGCCAGCCCCGCGAGGAGCGCTGTGTTAAATATTTTAATGATAATTCCCCTATACCACTACCGTTACCGGAACGCTCGCATGCGCCACCAGCTTTACGGTCGAAGAGCCGAAAACCCGCTCCACAAGTCCATGCTCGGAGGACCGCGCGACGATGATCTGATCCGCTTTCTCATCGACGGCGATCTTGTTCAGCAGGTCCGCCACATCACCGTGGCGGACGACGCCCTTGGCATCGATTCCGTGTTTCTTCAGCACCTCGACGGCAGGATCGACGATCCGGGTCGTCGCCAGTTCGAGCTCCTCTTCGCGGCGCTTGTGGCGCATTTCATTTTCTTCGGGGGTCTGGAAAGCGTAGGGTGACCACTCTATCACATGCACCAGAATCAATTCGCACTTTCCAATCAGGTCCGCCGTTTTCCTGGCGTAGGCCACGGCGCGATCTCCCGATGCGCTGCCGTCGAGGCCAACAACTATTTTTGATGACACGGTTCTCTCCTTTTTTACGGATCGAAATTTGTTGAAAATTTATTATTGTTTTAATGTTCCCCATCGGTCCGCTGTCTGGAAGTATTGACCGATATTAAGAACCTGTCAAATTTCGGCGGTCCCGCCTGACGGCAAAACGCGGCCTGGCTTGAGCCGACTTCCAATCCCAGACTTTTGGCTGTGGTGAAATTCAAGGAGTCTCCGGCGTGGAAGAGGACTTTTGCGGTTTTCTATCAAGGCTACTTTAGATGTTTTTTTGCAATATATCTAACGTAGGTAGCCTTGATAAGCCCCCGGCGCATCAAGGGCGGGACTGGCTATTGGTACCACACAACAAACCTTGATGCCCTGCAGCTTATCAAGGTTTTTGAATACAAAAAAAAATCCCACGGGCCAGCCGTGGGATGTCATCGGTTGATTTATGCTATTCTAACGAAAAATATTTATCGTTGGAAGAACCGGGTTAATCAAACCAAACGTCTGTAAAATATATATAATCAATATGATCACAACGACAATATTCAACAAACTTTTAATCACCGGTGGCATAGGAATAAAGGCATTTATTAACCACATGATTACACCAAAAATTATAATGAGCAGTAATAAATTCAGTAATTCTGCCATTGCCATAATTATTTTCCTTAATTAATTATACGGTAATCTAAGCATAGCACAAAATAGACTGAATACTTGGTCAGATCCTTTTTAACGCATTTATTTTTTTACTTGCTCAATCATAGGCTTAATCTGCGCAAGGCGTTTATCCAGATCAGCAGGCACCTCTCCCCCGCCTTGAGCCATATCATCTCGACCACCGGCCTTATCGCACAGCTGTTTGGCAAAAACGGCGGCTGTGGGGACGCGATCCAGAATAGACTTGCTAACGCCTGCAATCACTGTGATTTTATCAGCTTCAATTGCATATAAAATAATAACGGCAGACTGAAATTTCGATTTCAATTGATCCATCAGGCCTCGCAAAGCCTTCATGTCCATGCCATCCAGACGCTTTACCAATAATTCAATATCGCCGACTTTCTCTACTTCAGAGGATAAATCGCCGCCGGATTGATGTGCCAGCTTTTGCTGCAAACGAGCGAGCTCTTTTTCGAGCCTTTTGTTATCGTGGAATAATTGTTCCACTTTATTATTTACATTATCAACCGAAGTTTTAAGGGTAGAGGCCATTTTTTCAATCAACTGCTGCTTTTGGCTCACCCAGTGCAGTGCATGCTTGCCTGTAATTAACTCAATGCGCCTGACACCGCTGGCAATACCGTATTCAGCGGTTATCTTAAACAAGCCTATGTCACCGGTTCGTCTGGCATGTGTACCGCCGCATAACTCTTTTGAAAAATCACCCATGCTCAAAACACGTACGCTATCACTATACTTTTCACCAAATAAAGCGGCAGCACCGGTTTGTTTGGCCAGTTCAATATCCATCGTCTCCGTAACAATCTGTTCGTTAGACCGGATTTTTTCATTGACCAATGCTTCAATCGCTTCAATGTGTTGTGGGGTCAAAGGCTCGAAGTGAGAAAAATCAAATCGTGCACGCTCCGCATCCACTAACGATCCCTTCTGTTGAACATGCGATCCGAGAACCGTTTTTAATGCTGCATGAAGCAAATGGGTCGCACTGTGGTTTAAGCGGATTGCATTTCGTCTTTTGCTGTCTACCTGGGCATAAACGTCCTGATGGTTTTTAAGCTCCCCTTCAACCACCTCACCATAATGCAATACGGCCTGGCCCATGGACTGGGTATCATCAACCCGGAAAGTCACGTTATCATTGCTGATAATCCCCTTGTCACCCACCTGGCCTCCGCTCTCAGCATAAAATGGCGTATGGTCCAGAACGACAGCGCCCTTCATCCCTTTGCTTAATGTATCGGTCATTTTACCGTCCAATAATAAAGCAATGGTTTTAGAATGAATGCTGTCTTCATCATACCCATGAAATGTCGAGTCATGCTCCAGTTTTACTGTGCTGTAATAATCCACATTGAACTGGCTGGCCGATTGACTTTGCGCACGTTGTTGCTGCATATGCTGATTAAAACCGTCCATATCCACCGTTAAACCCTGTTCACGGGCGATGTCTGCCGTTAAATCCACAGGAAAGCCATAGGTATCATACAACTTGAAGGCAACAGCGCCTGGAATTTGCTTGTCGGTTAATTGAGCGATTTCCTCTTGTAATAAACGAAGGCCTTGTTCAAGCGTACGATTAAACTGGTTTTCTTCCTGATCAAGGACCCGCTCAATGTGCGCTTGATGGGCTATCAGTTTCGGATAGGCTTCTCCCATCACATCAATCAGCGGCTGTACGAGCTTGCTGAAAAACAGCGATGGCAAACCCAGTTTATGGCCGTGTCGAATGGCTCGTCGGATGATGCGTCTTAACACATAGCCGCGTCCCTCATTGCCGGGCATAACACCATCTGCAATCAGGAAAGCACAGGCGCGGATATGATCAGCAATGACCTTCAGGGAAGGATGGTCCATGGATAGTCCGGATTTTAACTGGCAAATGGCTTTTATCAAATACTGGAAACTGTCTATCTCATAGTTGTTATGAACGCCTTGAACAACCGCTGCAATGCGCTCAAGTCCCATACCGGTATCAACCGAAGGCTTGGGAAGCGGATGCAGTTTACCGTCTTTATCTCGATTGTATTGCATGAATACAAGATTCCAGATCTCTATGTAACGATCCGCATCCTCATCCGGGCTTCCGGGAGGCCCTCCGGGAATTTCAGGACCGTGATCATAGAAAATTTCCGAACAGGGACCGCAGGGCCCGGTATCACCCATTGACCAAAAATTATCTTTTTCACCACAGCGAGAAAAACGCTGGGCAGACACGCCCATCTCTTTTAACCAGATGTCTTCTGCTTCGATGTCATCTTTAAATACCGTCACCCATAGGCGCTCAGCGGGCAACTTTAAAACCTCAGTTAAAAATACCCAGGCATATTTGATGGCTTCACGTTTAAAGTAATCTCCAAAGCTGAAATTACCGAGCATTTCAAAAAAAGTATGGTGTCTGGCCGTATAACCGACATTTTCCAAATCATTGTGCTTGCCACCCGCCCGCAAACAACATTGAGAACTGACAGCCCTTGTGTAAGGACGAGACTCCAGGCCAAGAAAAACGTCCTTGAATTGCACCATGCCTGCATTGGTAAACAACAGGGTTGGGTCATTTTCAGGAATGAGTGAGCTTGAAGGAACTATCTTATGACCGTGATTTTCAAAATAATCAAAAAATGCTTGTCTGATTTCGGAACTTTTCATGTGATTACGACTTTTATTAAAGTTAATATTATATATTTACAGTTTATCATACCTGACAACCGTTTAATGTCCTCGGCAAAGCACTCTGGGTAAAACGCTTTTGAGTAAGAAAACAGAACAACCGCTAACTGTATTTTACACCAATCTCTGCCACTACGTCTTTAATCAAATCTGAAGAAAACCCTCGATAAAGCATAAATCGCTTTATTTTCTGCACGTCCATATAACTCAGGTCATGTTCTGACGGGCATTTTTTTTGCCAAACTGTCAAAGCGCATGCCTGCCAGTCAATCGATTCAGACTGGAAGGCCTCGTCAACCACATCGGGATCAATCGCCTTGGCTTGCAACGCCTGTCTGATTCGCTGTGGTCCGTATCCCTGACGCATTCTGGATCGTAATACAGCGCCGGCAAAGCGAGTATCAGATTGCAGTTCCAGACGTTGGCACTCGGCCACCGCCTGCTCACTGTCTTTCGGGTCATAACCTTTTTGCTTTAATTTAACCAATAACTCTTTAGCACCATGCTCGCGCCTGCTTAACAGGCGCAAGGCACATTCCAGTGCTTTAGTCATCTATGAGCTCAGCATCTGCAGGGGCAGTTGCTGCCTCAGGCTTTTTCACCAGGAGTTCAGCACGAATCTTCTGCTCAAGCGTGGCGGATATTTCAGGGTGTTCCTTGAGGAAAACACGCACATTTTCTTTGCCTTGGCCAATCTTTTCACCGTTGTAGCTATACCATGCGCCTGATTTCTCAATCAGATTCAACTGCACGCCGAGATGAATGATTTCGCTTTCTCTTGAGATGCCTTCGTTATAGAGAATATCAAAATCAGTCTGTCTGAAAGGCGGAGCTACTTTGTTCTTAACCACTTTAACCCGGGTTTCACTGCCCATGATTTCATCGCCTTTCTTAATGGAACCTGTGCGGCGAATATCCAAACGAACAGAGGCGTAAAATTTCAGTGCATTACCTCCAGTCGTTGTTTCAGGGTTGCCAAACATCACACCGATTTTCATGCGGATCTGGTTAATAAAAATAACCAGCGTATTGGAGCGCTTGATATTGGCTGTCAGCTTACGCAATGCCTGAGACATCAATCGCGCCTGCAGACCCATGTGCGTATCGCCCATCTCACCTTCAATTTCAGCTTTCGGTGTCAGCGCTGCAACCGAGTCAATGATCACAACATCCACAGCGCTGGAACGGACCAGCATATCAGTGATTTCAAGCGCTTGCTCACCCGTATCAGGCTGCGAGACCAGCAAATCATCTACATTCACACCCAGCTTGGCAGCATAATTAGGATCCAGCGCATGCTCGGCGTCAACGAAGGCCGCCGTTCCGCCATTCTTTTGGCATTGAGCAATCACTTGCAAGGTCAGGGTTGTTTTACCTGAAGACTCAGGGCCATAGATTTCAACCACCCGGCCTTTAGGCAATCCGCCAATACCCAGCGCAATATCAAGCCCCAGAGAGCCGGTGGATATTGCTTCTATATCACGAGAAGCCGTGCTGTCGCCCATCCGCATCACAGACCCTTTACCAAACTGCCTGTCGATTTGTGCGAGAGCGGCCGTTAATGCTTTTTGTTTATTATCTTCCATTGTCTACCTATGAGTGTTTATTCGTAAAAAAATTATCCCACAGATAGGCGCAGGCAGCAAACAGATTTGCCATAATATGATTGATTATTAAAAACGGAAAATATAGACTTGAAATTCGAGAAAAATAACCATATATATGCTACAATAGGATAATAATAACTGGAGTAAATTAATGATGAACAGAAACGATGTCACGGTGTTGAATCAGCGCAAAGAGTCAGCCCTCGCTACCAACAAGGTACTGCGAAATACTTATCTTTTATTAAGCATGACCTTCTTCTTCAGCGCCTTATGTGCTTATGCATCCTTTGCATTTAATGTCAGGCCGCTAAACCCATTATTGATGATAGTTGGCGCTTATGGCTTGATGCTTTTAACCCAGGCACTTAAAAACAGCCCTCTGGGACTGGTGAGTGTTTTCGCTTTTACAGGCTTTATGGGATATACCCTTGGCCCATTACTCAGTATGTATATTGCCAACTTTTCTAACGGCGCCCAATTGATTACAACGGCCCTTGGCGGTACAGGCATGATTTTCTTTGCTTTATCAGGCTATGTACTGACAACAAAAAAAGATTTCAGTTATCTGGGCGGTTTTCTCTTCGTCGGTATTATGGTTGCCTTATTGGGAATGATTGGAGGCATATTCTTCCAGATTCCTGCGCTGCAACTGGCCGTATCCGCAGCCTTTGTACTGATTTCTTCCGGGCTTATCCTGTTCCAGACCAGTGAAATCATTCATGGCGGTGAGAACAATTACATTTCAGCGACAGTGGGTTTGTATGTTTCCATCTACAATCTGTTCGTTAGTCTGCTGAACCTGTTAGGTGCCTTTTCCGGTCGCGATTAACAGATAATAGATAGTTCTCTGGTATTAAATCCCGGCAGTAGCCGGGATTTTTTTTAACTGATTTATTGGCTTTGCCAACTGGCTTTTTCTCTAAACAAGGCTGATACATCCTGCATCGTCTTTGTTTGATTGTAATTCAGGTTAAACGATTCCCTTTCTTTCTGAAAATAAACCCCCAGAGGCACAGGAAAGGCTGGAAACTGTAAGTGGGCCAGACGCATGGCCTTGATAAAATCAGAACTATCGTGCAGGTATGTCGGCTCTGAATCGTTGCTGACAATTTTTATATGTTCCTTGTCCTGCGTCAAAGCCTTTTCTTTTTCGGCGCCAAATATCAAAGGCTCGCCATCTTTCAGAATAACGGTATTGGCAGCGCGGTTGTTCTTTACTGCGAAAGCGTCAAATGCGCCGTTATTGAAAATATTACAATCCTGATAAATCTCAACAAAAGAAGTCCCTTGATGCTCATAAGCCATTTTCAAAACAGTAGCTAAATGACCAGGATCTTTATCGACCGCTCGAGCAACAAAACCGGCTCCCGAGGCCAGAGCCAGGCTGACAGGGTTTATCGGTTCATTGCGAACGCCTTCTGGAGACGTTTTTGTTACCTGCCCTTTGCGGGATGTTGGTGAAAACTGGCCTTTGGTTAAGCCATACACCTGGTTGTTAAACAAAAGAATATTGATATTCACATTACGACGCAGGCAATGAATAAGGTGATTTCCCCCTATACTCAAAGCATCCCCATCGCCGGTAATCACCCAGACGGATAAATCCTCACGCATGGCCTTCAGTCCGGTAGCAACGGCCATGGCCCTTCCGTGAATGGTATGAAAACCATAGGTATTCATGTAATAGGGCAGGCGACCGGCACAACCAATACCTGAAACAAAAACATGCTTTTCAGGCGCAAGCCCTAAATCCGGCAGCAGTTTTTGCAAGGCGGCCAAAATCGCATAATCGCCGCAGCCTGGACACCAGCGCACTTCATTTTGATTGGTAAAATCTTTGCGTTTAAAGTTGGCATTCATGTTCTATTTCCATTTTGACCGCATTAACCAGCGTACTGACATTAAAAGGCAAACCGTTGCATTGATTGATTGATTTGGCATCGACAAGATACTCTGCTCGCAAAATCTGGCACAACTGGCCTGAATTCAATTCTGCCACCAGAATGTTCTTATATCTTTTTAATAACCCGGCCAAGTCTTTCGGCAGCGGATTTAAATGCCGTAAATGAAGATAAGCCACTGGCCAGCCATTGCTCTGACATTGCTGCAAAGCGGATTTAAGAGCGCCGTATGTGCTTCCCCAACCCACTAAAAGAATATCCGCATGTTCATCACCGTCAATAATCAATACCGGATACTCAGCGGCAATGCCTTTGATTTTTTCTGCACGCAAATCAACCATCTGCTGGTGATTGCGAGCATCATAACTGACCTTGCCCTCTTCACCCTGCTTTTCAAGCCCACCCAGTTGATGAATATGATTTTTGCTGCCAGGGATGTTCCAGCTGCGGCTTAACACATCATCACGATGAAAAGGTTTGTCAAATCGGTTGTGGTTTATTTGCGGAAACTGCAAGTTGTCTGTTGAGGGGATATGCCAGGGCTCGGCTGCATTGGCCAGATAAGCGTCAAGCAAGATGACGACCGGCGTCATGTACTTAACGGCTATACGAAAGGCCTCTAAAACCGTATCAAAACAATCAGAAGGCGATTTTGCCGCCAATACCGGTAAGGGTGCTTCACCGTGCCTGCCATACAGTGCCTGGCGCAAATCACTTTGCCCGGTTTTAGTAGGCAGGCCCGTTGACGCGCCTGCTCGCTGCACGTCAATAAGAACCAAGGGCAATTCGCTGATTACCGCCAGCCCAAGGCTCTCGCTTTTCAAATCCAGTCCAGGTCCAGAGGTGCAAGACAGCGCCAGTTTGCCGCCATAAGCCGCACCGATGCAGGCACATAATGCGGCAATTTCATCTTCCGCCTGCAATAGTGCAACGCCGTAATCAGCCAGCTTGGCACATTCGTGCAAGATGGCTGATGAGGGTGTAATAGGATATCCCGAAACCAATACCGAGGTTTGACAGCCTGTAGCCAGAGCTGCCATCGCCATGGCTACCGCTTCTACGCCGGTGATCTGGCGATAATCTCCAGGTTGTCTGATAGCCTGACCCTGCATGTACGCTTTACGGCTTAATTCCAGAGTCAATGCATAATTATATCCGGCCATTAAAGCCTGATTGTTGGCTTTGGCGATGTCTGGTCTGGTTTTGAATTTCTTATTGATAAAGTCACGGCATTGATCGGTTTTTAAATCAAAAAGCCACAGTACCAGCCCAAGGATATAGAAATTTTTACACTTCTCGGCCTGAGGTTTTGTCAGTACTTCAGTATCTAAGGCTTCTGTAGTCAATGAGACCAAAGGGATTGAAATCAATTGATAATGCTCGGCATTTTCAGTTAAATATTGACTGTCCGTGCCTGCTTTTTTCCAGTCTTTTTCTTTAAAACTGTCTTCATTAATGATTAGCAAGCCGCCCTGGTTAAGAAAGGACAATGAATTTTTCAAGGCTGCCGGATTCATTGCTACCAGAACATCAAGTGACTCCCCGGCAGTAAATATCACCTGTTCTGCCATAGCCAACTGAAACCCGGATACACCGCCTGTGGTTCCAGCCGGTGCGCGGATTTCTGCTGGAAAATCAGGGAGGGTGCGTACTTCACGACCGGCAAGGGCTGCAGTAATTGTCAGTTGTTCACCAACGATCTGCATGCCATCGCCCGAGTCACCTGTTATCCGAATAACGATTGAATCAGTTGTTGACATGATTTCTTGCTTCCTGCATTAATTGGCGCATGTCCCCTACTGCCTTTTTCAAACCGCTGAACAAGGCTCGGGCAATGATTGCATGGCCGATGTTAAGTTCATGAAACTCTTTAATTGCAGCAACTGCTTTTACATTATGATAGTGCAATCCATGCCCGGCATTTACAATTAAGTTCAAGCTATGCGCGTATTGGGCCGCTTCTTTCAGTCTATGTAATTCCTTCTGCCGCTCTTCATCAGTGATTGCATCAGCATAGCATCCTGTATGCAACTCTACCACTGGTGCGCCAGCTCTCACCGCAGCTTCAATCTGTCTGGCATCCGGATCTATAAATAAAGAGACTTCACTGCTTTTTTTCTGTAATCTTTTTACTGCCCTTTTAACAGCATCCTCATTGCCGATGACATCCAAACCGCCTTCGGTAGTGATCTCTTCCCTTTTTTCAGGAACAAGGCAACTGTGCTCAGGCTCTATTTCCTCTGCAAAATCAAGCATAGCATCGGTGACGGCCAGTTCAAGATTCATGCGGGTCTGAAGAACGGCTTTTATTAACCTGACATCCCGCGGTTGGATATGACGAAGATCCTCTCGCATATGTAAGGTAATGCCATCAGCACCTGCTTCTTCTGCTTCTATGGCAGCCTGCACAGGATCGGGATAGATGGTCCCTCTTGCCTGTCTGAGCGTAGCGATATGATCAATATTAACACCCAATAAAATTTCTTTCATCATTTTCATCCAAAGCTGATTTAAAGCCTGACATTATGCCTTTATCGATATTTTATTGGAATAGTCCGGGGTGGTCATTGTGAATAAAGTGAAGGAGTTGCTATTGTGCAATAGTACTAAATAGCGCGCGCGACTTAAGCTCCCGGCCATCCAGCAGGTGATCAATGGCCTTTCGCATAATTTGTTTAGCCGTTTTTAAAACATCGGGATGATCGAGCCTGTCTTGTGCCATGGCTAATAGATGGCTGCCAGGTATTCCTTGTGCGTTCTGAATAAAACCTTCGCCAGCGATAAATTGATAATGGTTATCTGGGCTGATAGGACAATAGCTTCTTGCCTGGTGCTGGAAAGACATGGCATAACCACAGCTATTCAATAAAACCCACTCAAAACGCCGCAGGTGGCCTTCCAGAAGCAGTTTGCCTTGATGATGGGCCATGCGATTCAGACTGAATTGGTATGCATCAAAGAGCGTCTCATGCGCGTCAACAGGTTTTAGCGCGTGGTATACCAATTCATTAAGATATAAACCGGAAAACAAGGCTGTACCGGTAAATTCAAGCACCGGGGCGGTACTTTCAATCTGGCGAATATAATACCATCCGCGGCGCTCGTCTATGGATAGCCATAAAGGGGTAAAAGGTTGTAATATGGATTGTTTATTGGCTGAACGACCGCCTTTATAAAGGCAGTTTATTATCCCAAGCTCACGGGTAAAAAAAGTAACAACGAGACTGGTGTCGCCAGACCCGCGCTTGCTAAGCATCCATGCATTTAAAGTACTAGTCGTCATAGCCTAATTGTTTCAGCATACGCTGATCATCTGACCAACCGGCTTTCACTTTACACCAGCATTGCAAAAATACTTTTTTATCCAACATTTTCTCCATGTCCATTCGAGCGCTGGTGGCGATTTCTTTTAATTTTTTACCTTTGTCACCGATGATCATCCGCTTATGGTTTGCTTTATCCACAAGGATCAAGGCATGAATCCTTATCAGGTTTTCCTCTTCCTTAAAGGATTCTATTTCTACATTCGTTGAATAAGGCAGCTCCTGACCGCAGAGTCGGAAAATTTTCTCCCGTAACAGTTCGGCACAGAAAAATTTAACAGGCCGATCGCTGAATTGATCCGCATCAAACAAATGCGGTCCTTCCGGCAGATAAGGCCGCAGCTCATCCACCAGTTCATCTACCTGATCACCGGTTTTCGCTGACAAGGGGATGATTGCTTTGAAGTCATGACGTTTACTCATGGTTTCAAGCCAGGGCAGCAGCTGTGTTTTATCAGCTATCTTGTCGATTTTATTCACCGCCAGAATACAAGGAACGGCACTCTGTTTTATCACTTCAAGAACATACTCATCTTCTTCAGTCCAACGCGTGCCGTCAACAATAAACACAGCGATATCAACATCTTTCAAACTGCTGAGCGCTGATTTATTCATCAGCCGATTCATGGCTTTTTTACTGCCCTGATGTATACCTGGGGTATCCACATAAACAAACTGATAATCCTTGTCCGTATGAATACCCAAAATACTATGCCTTGTCGTTTGCGGTTTTCTGGACGTAATGCTCAATTTCTGTTTCAGAATACGATTCATCAGAGTTGATTTGCCGACATTTGGCCGCCCAACCAGTGCGATGTACCCACAATAACTACTTACCATTATATTTACCTTGACTATTTTTAAAACATTATACCATGTACGACTTCAGTATATCCAGTGATGTTGATAATTGTCACATTCTTTATTGTTATTAATACAATATTCGATAAGCCGAAACGCTTCATTTGATAATCAGGCCAGGAGTGTAAGCGTGGGATTCATGGAGGCTGGTGTTCGGGATTTTAAATCCAAAAATTTATTCAAAAATATCAAGCACCTAATCCACAAAATCATTTCGCGACACCGACTGGAACGATTTAAACTTGCCAAGTGCTGCAAACTATGGGTAATCTGATGTGTTAAAAATATTCATGGGCGGTTTTTATAATGGTTCTTACAAAAACGCATCACGGCCATACGCAGGCTATTGTTCCCTTACAGGTCAGACCAGAACATAAAGCACTGCCGTCTATTACTGGTCATATCTTAAGCAGGGAAGCAGGCACTGTTTTTTATGGTCATTACAGCATGGACTATCAACTGCCCGGTGGTGATCTGCTGCGTTTGATTGCCAATCATGGTACGAACAATATGCAGATTTTTCTATTGACCCATGATCAAGCGAAGCTGGATTTATTACCAAGCGCCCGCCCCTGCTCATTGGTAGCCAATGCAATGAATCTGATACAGGCTTATCGCATTCGTTCCGATCATTACAGCCAACCTCGCTCCATTGCGCAAATGGCCAAATACCAATGCGCCACGGATGGTATCAAAAAGCTCCGACAACTGCTTGAGCAGGAAAGGAAATTATCCTGTACTGACTACAGTGGGCAGGAAAAACTGAGAAGAGACGTTATCTCCATCATTGAATATTGCCGCGATAAAAACCGTTTGTTGGCGAATAATCCAGTGATTTCAGAAGGCGAACTGGGCAATATTCTTTATGATACCCGTCAGGCAGCACAGCATTATACTTTTCATCGCGCGCATCAGGTAACACGTATTGATCAGCTTGATTTCAGTGAGCATCCTGCTCTGGATAACCGCGATACACCGGCATGCTTTGTCTGGGACAGTGAAATCCATATCGGTCATAATCAACTGCAACTGGACAATGCCATCAGAGAAATTTGCAGACTTTATGGTCTATCGCCAGCGCAAACCCTGGATGATATCCCTGCAAACCGCTTTAAGCGCTTTGAAAATTTTTTTATAAAACTGTGGCATGATGCGCGCGACTGGGCGGATTATCTGGCATTAAAACAAAAGCCTTCTCATCATTATCATACGATCTTAAAACGCGCAGGGATCCTGAAGACGACCATCAGTCCTTATTACAAATTGGAAGGCATTGAACAAAAAGGATATGATTCACTTGGCAGTCTTGTTTTCAGTATAACAGGCGCTTATACACAGCCCTTGAGGGCTGCGAATGTTAAACAGGCTGAGAAACGGTTAAGTCCTATGAACAATAACCATTGGGCTATCATCGAAGGCAGTCATCAAATTATTATAAGGCTTCATGATCAAAAAATCCTTCTGAATTATTTTTCTCACAATGATTTATTTTTTCCCCTGCCCTCTGGACAAGATCTGGCGAGTTTAAGCCAAATCAGTAAAAGGCATCTTTATTTCCCAGAAAAAATACGCCTGCAGACCAAAGCGTTTTTTTCACGAATACCGGATTTTTTTAAACATTTTTATCAAAAAATAAGCCAGTTTATTGTCAATGATTTATACAGGGATTTTGAAAAAAATCTTCATAAAGGCCACCCAAGATATACACGTCCTGCGGCTGAAGCGCCTTTACTTCTGGATGCTGATCCCTCGTTATCCATAAAAAAAATTTTACAGAAACATGGATTATTAAGTAATGGCCAAACACTGGATGAATTTATACAAAGCCAAATTAAAACATCTAATCTGGTTATCATAAAATCGGAGCATTTACCTGATCCTGTAGCCTACACGAACCCTTTCCACCGTACGCTTGGTATCGGGCGTCATCTTATTCAAATCTTTATTGATCCCAATGAACGCAACCCCATCATTGGTACGCTTGCCCTGGCAGCCTATGCCTATGGCGCAGGAGCGGTAGCAGCACCTGAGGCTTTAACCGCTCTTCTCAGTAAATTACACCTCAAAGGGCTTATTCATGGCATTAAACCAACACAGCGCTTAGGCGCCAGCATGAGCCATGGGGTATATTCTGAGGCCACATCGGCTGCAGTGACCTATTGGCAAGCGATTATTACCGGAGGAAATCTTGACAGGTTTTTTGTGGATGCCATTGGCGTTCTTAAAGACAATCCCGCAGAAGTAGCCATTATCACTGCCTTGGCAATGAGCTTGGGCTATGGGCTTTGCGAGGGCATTCCCGCACTCAAAAAAGAGATGGGGAGTTTCCCCTATCCTAATTACATGGCCGCTGGAGCAAAAGGCGGTGCTGCCATTTATGATACCGTCATGCACCCTGGAGATGATTGGTTGCTTGGAACATCCAAGTGGCTTTTAAAAAACCTCATGTTGATAACTAAAATTGCCATCTCTCCTTTTATAGAAGGATTCTACTACGGATGGCATGATGGGTTCCTTCATGGATGGAAAAAAAGTGGCGCGCTTGCTTTAGAAAGCCTAAAAGAGACGCTCGTCGCAGCAAGCGATCTTCTGCTGTTGATTTTAACCTTGCCTTTGATTGAGGGTTGTTCTTTATTTATTCACGTGCCTTTCAGAGGGCTCACTAATCTGGTTGCCAAAACATTCTCAACTTTAGCCCACTGGGAGGATATAGGCCAATCATTGCTTGACTTTGCACAAAGATCGCCAGGACGAAATTACTTACAGGGTTTGCGACTGTCTCCGCTATACGGTTTTAGTTCGCCTTTCGGTCATTATTCGGATAATAAATGTCTCAATGTTATTTTTAATGCGGGGATGTTGATTCTCAAGCCCGCTTTTGAAATGATAAAAAATGTCCTTTTGCTGCCCTTAAGCGATATCCTATCTTTTGCAGCACGGCTGATATTAGAATTAGGAAATCCAGTAAGCCGTTTTTCAGCCAAGTTCTGTGGCAAGGCATTGGTCACCACAGGCCATGTTTGGGACCGTTCTGCTGGTCTGATTTTTCATTATTCAGCAATGGGCCTGATCCATGTTACCAACGGGATTGACCGGCAGGCAGGCAGACTCAGACAATATCTATTGTCAAGCATAGAAATTGGACGCAGGCAGATTTTCCATTGGGCTTTTGCTGAGGAAGAGCGCAAATCCCCAGCGAATGTTTTATCGGATGCAGATTATTTTTTTGACCATCTTGAGCGTTCAGAAAAAATACCTCACAATCCAGAGGATTGCTTACTGAATATCCTATTATCCAGCAATAGTGAAAGGCCCACATCCTCTGCAACAGTAAGCCCTGACCAAAGCTCTCCTGCGATTTTTTTAAACCACCGGCAAAAAGCCGTTAATAATGATTCAGTATCTCAATTGCAAATGCCGCCGACAGGCTTTAATATAATGTCATCAAACTAAAGGATATTCAGAATGAAGAATAAGGGATTCACACTCATCGAACTGCTCATGGTTTTGGTCATTATCGGTATTTTGATAAGCATAGCCTATCCAAGTTACAGAGATTATATTACCAGAGCCAGACGAAGTGATGGTCAAGCAGCACTTCTTGATCTGGCAAGCCGCATGGAGCGCTATTATTCTGAAGAAAATACATATGCGACAGCAACCATAGGCACGGGCAATGCGACAGATGTTGCTTCAAGCAATCAATCACCCGAAGGCTGGTACACGCTGGTTATCAGTTCAGCTACCGCAAATTCCTATACCTTACAGGCTATACCTCAAAACGCCCAGGCAACTGCCGATACCCGATGCCAGACTTTGACCTTAAACAGCCAGGGTGTTAAAGGAATTACTGCTGGACCAAGCGGTACACCCACCGGCACCGCAACAGACTGTTGGTGATAAAATTGAAACAAAATGAGCCTGGAATAATCAGGACAAATCCTTTATACTTTAATTAACACCATAACGTCCTGGGTTATTATGTCCAATAAAATAGAAAATAAAACGCTCTGGCTTGAAACCCCAGACAAGCAATCGATAGAATTACGCGCAGAGCAACTGGCTGATTGGATCAAAAAGCAAGCACAAACTGATTTGCGTGGTAAACATTCGATGATGTCTTCTGCCAGCCTCGGCCATTTTGGCTTAAAAACAGCACAGGATGTGATTTATTTTCTTAAGACACCCGCAGGCGCATCAATAAAAGCTGCTATTGCAAGACAGTTAGCGATAATTGCATCTTTTAAAGAAGGCCGTCGCGTTCAAGTACTTGAAGAGATGCTGTTTAAACGCCGACTGATGGCCTTTTTTATATTCAGTGTGATAACCCACCGGGAAGCCAAAGCCAGATTCCTGAATGAGCAGATAGCACAACAGCTTAATAAAACCCTCAACAACAATACACATGCAAATCAACCTGAGTCTTCTTCGTCTTACACACAGGCAACAATAGATATTCTTAAAGCCTATGATGCCGAAATAGATTATCTTAACGAAGAAAAAAAGACCTATAAATCAGAAAAAGCGATGCTGGAAGCGGCGCTGGCAAAACAAGAAGAACTCTCAAAGGATCTGGAAGTTAAACATCAACTCTATGATGAAATACTTAAGCAATTGGACAGTGAGTTTGTGGATTTGGAGAAACATCTTGATCTCACGGCACAATCCAATCTATCCCCTGAGCAGCATGAATTAAAACAAACAGCCATGATAAAACTCCAGGAACATTATACTGCCTTGCAAGGCGATATTGAAAAACAAACCGATTCCATTACCGAATTGCTAAGCAAAGGCCATGACGAAGATGCGAGAAAGTCCGTACATCAGTTGAACTGTCTCCATTTCAAAGCTACATTTCTCAGTGATATGCTGGCGATAGCTCAAGGGCAGAAAAAATTGTTTGATGAAGAAGGTCAGCCTGTCGACTCCTATTCCAAAGCTGCCTTTGTTTTAAAACCCGACAGAAAAATCGTTAAACATGAAGGCCAATATTATCTGATAGGTGCCGCAGAGGACTTGCAGCAAATGGGTCCTGAGCAAAAAGCGCTTGCCGCAAAACAATATGCACAATCAAAAACTGAACTGGTCTCGGTTAAAAAAATGGTTTTGGAAAATGTACAGGTCGAAAAAGAGCATCATCATCACCAGACGGCGATATTGCAAGAAAGACAAGGTCAGATAAAAGAACATAAGCAATTGTTGAAAAGTCAACTGACACAGGTTCAAGCAGCACGATCGATTGCTCAACAAGCGCTTGAAAAGCCAGAGCATTTAATGCAAGCCCCTGTTCCTGCCTTTAGCAACGTTCCGGCTAATATACCAAAGTCCAGTGAGATCTCAGAGGGGCAATCATTTCGCAAAATCATCGGTTTTCTCCGGGAGAATGAGCCCAAGATGACCCGTTACAAACTAAACGAGCTATGCCAGACTTCAGAGCCGGCTCAGAAATACGTCTCTGCAGAATTGCTTAAAATCCCAGCATCAGCTCCAATCCCCCATACGACCATGGTCAATCTTTTGAAAAACCTTGAGCGCTTTGGGATTGATGCAACAAAACCGAGCATGACAAATATAAAAAGTCGAACCGACTTCCTGGCTGAATTGCAGACACAACCATCCAATAGCCCAACGCCTTTTTCAATGACCCCAACCCCGAAACCACGCTAAACCTAGAAGACTTAAACTGTAAAATCAAAATTTACAGTTTAAGTCTTTGGGAGTAAAGAAGGGTGTCAGTTTCCCAGAGTAAAAACCCTACCCCAAAAAGATATTTTAATTTCAACCTTTAGATATTTTTAATCTGTACGGGCCGTAGCCTTGATAAGCGCCAGCGCATCGAGGGCAAACTGACCATTGGTGTCGCGCCAAACCTTGATGCGCTTCGCTTATCAAGGCTACTCTTGATATTTATTTGTTCTCTTTTTTTGATCAACTGGATGCCATCTATATTTAACACATCCTGAACTATTTATTGTCTATTGCCTTGCTTGTTCCAATTAACTCTTCTAATATTCATAGATTGAATAAAGCTAGAGGAAAGCAAATCATGACGATAGATAGATTTCTAGGTAATCAGTCCGTTATTATTACACTAGATGTGGATGATAGCTTGCTGGACAGACTCAAACAAATCGCCCATGCCGGATTTTCGATGGTGGAAATAAACAGCACAGACACAGATATTTTGGCGCAGGCTATTAAATCAGCGCCCGACTTGCAAATAGGTGCCGGCAATATTATCACAACTCAACAATTGGAAAACAGCTATTTAGCCGGGGTAAAATTTGCCAGCAGCCCTGGGTTTTTACCAGCCATTGCTCAGACGTCCAGTATTTATTCAATGAATTACCTTCCCGGCGTATCTACGTTATCAGAAGCCATGCAAGTGATGGCGCTGGGCATCTATCAGATTAGACCCTATCCTGCGAATCTACCTTTCTGCATTTTACTGAATAAATGCCTGCCTCATCTGCGACTGTATCCAGCAGATATCGAGTGGGAGGAAGCTGAGCATTATTTTAATTTACCAGCAGTAAAAGCCGTTAGTATCAATAATCCGGATACAAAGCAGTTAAACGCTTACCTCAGCTCGGCTGCTCTTACATAAATCTATGGTTAAGAATATAGCGCCAAGACAAATGGCGCTATCGGCCAGATTGAAAATAGGCCAATGATAATGTTTATAGTAAAGGTCAATAAAATCTATCACGTAACCGCTAAAGGCGCGATCCAACAGGTTTCCTATAGCCCCACCTAATATCAAGCTGAGAGACAATAACTGTAAATAAGCCGATTTGGGACTTCTGAGTATCCACACCACCAATACGCCACTGATTATCGTACTGAAAGCAGTAAAAAACCACCGATGCCAATCACCGGCTCCGCTCAGAAAACTAAAGGCCGCACCTGAGTTGAAGGCCAGGGTCAGATTAAACATCGGCATCACAGCTACAGGTTCATAGGGAATCAATGCCGCTGATGCCAAATACTTGCTGCCCTGATCAACCACAATCACCAATAACGCCAATAAAAACCAAGGCCATTTCTTCATACAAACTGCCTCTTTTCTTCCTTGCCGGTAAGATTGCCCGCACAGCGAGAACACAATTCGGGATGTTCGGGGTTTTCACCGATATCCGCCTGTCTGTGCCAACATCTTGCACATTTTTCATAGGTACTGGCATGCACCTCAACTGCGATGTGTTGATCGGCAATATATTCAACATCATCAGGCTTTTCATCCAGAGACAATAGTTTAACGCTTGATGTCATAAACAGGAAACGTAACTCGTCACCCAAGCGGCTCAATAATGCGATCACGTCCTCCTTCGCATAAATGCTCAACTCAGCGGCCAAGGCCGAACCAATGACCCCCTGCTGCCTTTTTGTCTCAAGGGCTTTATTGACTTCATCCCTTATAGATTGCAACTGCTGCCAGTATTGCGTATCAAGCTTTGGCAGTTGGGGCCAGTTGTTATACCATTGTTCAATAAATATTGAATCACTCTGCTCCCCGGGAATAACTTTCCAGATTTCTTCGGCTGTAAAAGACAGTATCGGCGCAAGCCAGCGAGTTAAAGCCTGAATAATGTGATACATCGCTGTTTGGCATGAACGCCGCGCCTTTGATGCTTCTGCGGTGGTATACTGCCTGTCCTTAATGATATCCAGATAAAAGCTTCCCATGTCGACCGCGCAAAAATTATGAATTTTCTGATAAATCACATGAAAATGATAGTTTTCATAGGCCAGGAGAATGTCCTCCTGCAATTGCTGGCAGCGCTTAATCGCCCAGCTATCCAATTCAACCAAGTCCGCCGCTTCCAGACAATGAACCGCTGGATTAAAGTCAAATAAATTAGCCAGCAAAAATCGGGCTGTATTTCGTATTCGCCGATAGGCATCCGCGTTACGCTTGATAATTTCATCAGAAATACTGACTTCATGACGGTAGTCTGTAGAGGCCACCCAAAGCCGAAGAATATCGGCACCGTGCTGATTGATTAATTTATCAAGCGAAACATAGTTGCCCTTGGATTTGGAAAGTTTTTTACCTTCAGCGTCAACCGTATAACCGTGCGTTAATACGGTTTTATAAGGCGCTTTACCATACATGGCAACGGATGTTGTCAATGATGAATTAAACCAGCCACGATGTTGATCAGACCCTTCAAAGTAAACATCGGCTGGAAAACTTAATTGGGGAAATTGTTTGAGAACGCTAAAATGAGAAATTCCGGAATCAAGCCATACATCCATGGTATCGGTCACTTTCTCATAATGCTCTGCATCCTGACCCAGCAGTTCAGAGGCATCCAGTTCAAACCAGGCATCTATTCCGGATGTTTCAATTCGTTTTGCTACCGTTTCAATCAGTGTCAGCGTATCAGGATGCAAGCTACGATTTGTCTTATGAACAAACAATGGCATGGGCGTGCCCCAGGCGCGTTGTCTTGATATACACCAGTCGGGTCTGTTTTCTACCATGGCAGCAATTCTTGCCTTGCCCCAATCCGGAACCCAGGTTACTTTTTCAATATTTTCCAGCAACTCAGCGCGAAGATTGGTTTTATCCATCGATATAAACCATTGCGGTGTAGCCAGGAAAATCATAGGTGTTTTATGACGCCAGCAGTGAGGGTAACTGTGCTTCAAGGTTTCATAATGCAAAAGTGTCGCATGTTCATTTAATAAACTGATGATTTGCTCATTCGCTTTGAGTACGGGTAATCCTGCCAGGACCGGAACATTTTCAGCATAACAGCCGTTTGACAATACTGGGTTTATCAAAGGCAGCTTATAAGCCTTGCCCACCAAATAGTCATCAGGGCCGTGCGCGGGTGCAGTATGTACGCAGCCTGTACCGGATTCGGTTGTCACATGGCTTCCGAGAACCACAGGCACTGATCTGTCAGCAAAGGGATGAGCAAGCTGCAGGCTTTCAAAAACTGACCCCTTGGCTTCTGCCGCGATTTTATAATCAAGGATGCCATAGCGCCCCATGACAGACTCCAGCAAATCGGTCGCAAGCAGATAATAATGTGAAGCGGTGTCGATAAGCGTATAATTGATTTCAGGATGAAGACAAACCGCTTCATTCGCTGGCAGTGTCCAGGGCGTCGTGGTCCAGATAGGGATAATGACCGGCTTTAAACTGCTATTCAGGGATAATCGGTTTAATACCTCTTCAGGATTTTTGGCGAAAAAGGCCACATCAATGGACGGGGAGACTTTGTCTTCGTAATCTACTTCCGCCTCAGCCAAAGCCGATCCGCAGTCTACGCACCAATGAACGGGCTTAAAACCTTGAACGACATGGCCGTTGGCAATCATCATTCCCAATGCCCTGACAATATTGGCCTCATAATGAAAATCCATGGTGACATAGGGATTATACCAATCACCAAACACACCAAGACGCTGAAATTCTTCTCTTTGAATATCAATCTGACTTGCAGCATACTCACGGCATTTTGCTCTGAACTCACGGGCAGACACTTTTTGCCCGGCTTTACCTATTTTCTTTTCAACGTTTAATTCTATCGGTAAACCATGACAATCCCAACCTGGAACGAATGGCGCATCATAGCCGCTGAATGACTTGGATTTAACAATAATATCTTTGAGGATTTTATTTAGCGCATGGCCGCAATGCAAATGCCCATTGGCATAGGGAGGGCCATCATGCAAAATAAATAATTCCGCACCGGCGCGGGCCTGGCGAATCTGCTGATAGATATTTTTTTCCTGCCATTGCGCAAGCATTTGCGGTTCTCGATGCGCAAGGCTTGCTTTCATAGGAAAGCTGGTTTTTGGAAGGTTCAAGCTGTCTTTATATTCAGTCATCGGTTTTTACTCTACAAAGTCATTGTTCAAATGTTTTTCCCCAAGGAAATACTGTCGGCAGGTTTCAACATCCGTATAAATCTGTTGGATCAATTCATCTATGCTGTTAAATTTAACCTCATCACGAAGTTTGTGCAAGAAAAAGACTTGCAACAGCTCGCCATACAGCGATTCATCAAAATCCAGCAGATGAATTTCAAGTAGATTTTTTTTGCCATCAACGGTCGGTCTGCTACCCAGATTAGCAATGCCATTAAGCCATTGTTGTTTTCTTTTTATTTTAACACAAAATACGCCCTTTAAAGGCAAGGAATGTCGATTAAGCTTCAGGTTTGCCGTAGGCACGCCCCACTCCCGGCCGCGTCCCGCGCCAGGCATCACTTTGCCACACATGCTGTAGGTCCTGCCCAATAACCCGGCGGCCGTTTCTAATCGGTCATTTGCCAGGGCCAATCTGACTTTGGTTGAACTGACTCGCATATCATGAATGACAAAATCAGGGAAACTGTGCACCTCACAGCCATAATCGCGGCCTACTATCTGAAGCAAGGAGAGATCTCCCTGGCGCTTATAACCAAATCTAAAATCCTCACCGACCAGTAAATGGCGGCAATTCAATGCTTTGAACAGGCATTGACGGGCAAACGGTTCTGGCTTCATCTGAGCGAGCTGTTTGTCGAATTTTAAACACAATACAATGTCCACGCCATGTTTTTTGAGCAACAGAAGCTTTTCACGAAGACTGCTTAGTCTGGCAGGCGCTTCATCAGACAAAAAATACTCGCTGGGTTGAGGCTCAAATAAAACCACAACGGAGGGAAGATTTAAACGATTGGCTTTCTCTGTCAGTGTATTAAGTAAGGCTTGATGACCTAAATGAACGCCATCAAAATTGCCAATTGTGGCTACTGATCCGCTATTTAATTCCGGTAAATTCTTGACCTTACGCAACAATTTCATTGATTATCAATATCATAAAAAATTAAATATTATACCGAAGTTATATGGATCTGTCGTCAATTCTTTTAGCATTATCAAGGCGATTGCATTAAATAGCTAAATTACGAGTAAAATATCCGAGCCGCGACCGTTAGGGCATCCCTTTATACATAAGTTCCGCCAATGTGGTTATAAATTATCCACGGAACAGTTGAGGTTTTCGAGTCGCGACCTAACCACAACCGGGCTGCGATCTAACCGAGCCGCGACCGTCAGGAAGCGGAACAGTTGAAGTAGCGGAAAATTAAGAAGCCCGTCATATTTTTTCGATTGGTCTCATTTTCTTAAGCAAGGATTACTATGTCGTATTTTATAACAAAAACTAAACAGTTAATGGAGAATTTTAACTGTACCACTACTTCAACTGTTCCGCTTCCTGACGGGCGCGGCTCGGATACTTCGCGCGTAATTTATTTAATGCATAATCTCCATACATGACATAAATAGTCGTCATGTATGGAGTAACGTTATAAAGTTATCAATTCATTCCCAGCTGCAAATGATGCTAATTTGGCGTGAATACCTCATTTAAAATATATAATGGGTCCAGCCCAAGCCTCTGGGTTTCCATTAAAAAATTTAATCTTTCTCTGCTCTAACTATCAATACATCACATTCAGCGCCGTGCAGAATGGCGTTTGCGGTAGAGCCCAGTAATAAGGCCAGGCCGTGTTTGCCGTGACTGCCTGTAACGATTAAATCTACGTTTTGCTCTTCTGCCACTCTAAGGACTTCGTTTTTCGTTGAACCGAATTCCAAAAGACGGTGTCTATTATCAACGCCCAGTTTATCAGCCAACGCATTAAGTTCCTTTTCAGCTTGCTCGCGAATAGAGACTTCAACCTCAGCAAAACCGGCAAATCCCGGGTAAGCATAGGCAGGAATAGGCTCTACCACATGAACCAACCATAATTCGGCATTGTTTTCATCAGCTATTTTCTTTGCTTTTTTTGCGGCTTTTACCCCGACTTCATCAAAATCCGTTGCAAAAAGTACTTTTTTATACATCATATTCTCCTTTACCATGCAGAAACTCCCAGATGCCTGGTGGCCTCATCAACAATACAGTTCACTTTGTAAACCGGTTACGATAATATACCCGTTCATTTACAAAAATAATTCTAGCATGTTATTCGATATATCAGGTACTTTTTTATCATTGTTATCAACCTACTACTATATTCAGATGGATAAAAAAGCCTGGGCTGTGACGATGATTGCAGCTTGTGTAAATGGCAGCCTGTATTGGAAAAGCGGGATATATGCTAACAGTGTGCTGGAAATTTTTTACTTTTTTAATGCCTGCTACGGCTGGCTCCATTGGAAAAAAATGGATGAAACAGCAGCCTTTACGTTGGGCCGATATCAATTGCGTCAATATATGTATCTGGCTTTCATTGGTCTGGCCGTTTTTCTGCTCTTAAATGCTGTGCTCAAAACACAATCCCATTCAGTGGTTCCAACCCTGGACGCCTTAACCTCTTCCTTAAGCGTCATAGCCCAATGGTTAATGAGTAAAAAAATCATCTTCACCTGGTTGCTTTGGTTTATAACCGATGCCTTGTACGCATTAATGTATTATACGAAAGCACTGCCCTTTCATGCCTTGTTGTTTGTCTTTTTCACCGGCCTGGCGATTGCAGGTTATATACGCTGGTCGAAGCTGGAACAGCCAATACTTCAACCATTAAATAATTAACCCCGCTCTTTCAAAGCATGGAGGGGACGAATCCAGGGTGCAAACCTGTTTAGCCGGGTGGGTAATTGACTCAGTTGGGCTTTTGCAGTGTCCAGATTATCATACTCTCCTAAAGTCAAAACAAACCATGATTTGTCATTTTCCATAGGATTATAAATTCTTGATTTGCCTGTCAATTTATTAACCTGCATAAAATGTTTAATGGTTTCTTCTTTATGACTGGCAATAAGTTGTATGGTATAAAGTTTCTTGTCGACAGGTTTAACAGCAACAGCTGTTGAAATTTTTGTGGTGGTTTTTTGGGTTTTAAATCCTGGGAAAGCATTAATGGCTGAAGGCCGTGCCAGTTGCTCAAAGGATTGAGTTGGCTTGTTATCCGTCTTTTCAATTGTTATCTTCGCATTTATTTGATGGCTATCCAAAACGCTTGGGGCATTCGTCTGCTTGACTGTTTTAACTGTAGCCTCCTCTCGCCACGAGGGCATTTGACTCAGTAACTCTGGCTCCTGGGCAGTCATCTTTTGCATGGGTTTGGGGGGCTTAACAAACTCCTTTTTTAAGTTCGATGCCAAATCCCTTCCAGTATTCAATACGCTGCCAGACTGAGAAAAGGAGTACCCCAGACCGGCTGCGGCAAGAGCCACACAAACAGCCACGCCTGAACTTCTCCATGATTTGTTTCTGCCTTTTGAAGACATTGTCGTATAATCACTAATATATTGACCGATGTTCGCATGGATTTTAGCTAAATCACCGGCGGTTGCCTGATAGATTTTACTCTGTAACTTCTCAGTTAATAAAGAAGGATCAATATTCTCAGCACGGGCTCTGTATTGGATATAAGTTTGTGTTTCTATTTCATTCAAGCCACTCAATTCAATGGTATGAATCATGTTTTGGAAGTCGCAAGCCAAGTGATTGAGGCCATTAATCATCGAATAATCTGCTATGAGACAAAGATGGAAATACCCTTGATCCCCCTGCTGTTTCATTGCAGTTAAGGCTTCTTTAATCCATGCCTTATCCAGATGCTCGGCATCATCTATCAGCAATAGGCAGTGTGATTTTTTTTTATTGATTTGCTGCACTATAGAAGTAAGATCCGTATGTGGCTCAAGCTCAAATCCTATGCTGATGTCTTCCATTAAAGTTTGAGTATCATAGGAGGATTGCAAATTAACCGTACAGGATTGTATCTGTAGATCAAGGTTAGTCTGCAGTAAGGCCGCAAAAGAAGATTTACCACCCTCCTTTTCAGCCAGTACCGTTATCAAAATATTATTGAATAATATTAAATGATTAATAAAGTCAATTTTGGACAGCCAGGATGCGGGTTTGAATAAATTGTCGCAAGCCGGTATATTTTTCGAGTTTCCCTGCAGTGTTCCATCAACCATTTCAATCTCCTTCTGTCGCATCCAATAACGTTTGATTAAGCAGCGATTCAGATACCTCGGAGCTCATAAAGCATCCTCCAGCATCGCGAATTAAAACAAAACATAATACATTATTCTTTATTTTCTTATCCAGCGACATCAAAGCCCTTAATTCATTCAAGTCTATATTCTTTGGGATTTTATGCGGCAATTTTGCCTGGATTAGCATGTTTTCAATGTGAGAAACAAAGGCATTGTCAACATATCCTAATCGCTGCGACAACAGCGCGGCACAGTAAAGACCGATAGCAACCGCTTCGCCATGCAGCCATCTTTGAAAGTTCGTTTGAGCTTCCAGAGCATGACCGAAAGTATGTCCCAGATTCAATAAGGCCCTCTGACCCTTTTCTTTTTCATCTTGTCTGACAATTTCGGCTTTGATGCGACAGCATTCTGCAATTAAGCGCTCAAGTTCCATGTGATTTTTTGCCGACAAGCCTTTTTTCAAAGTATCCGATAAAAATCCTAAAAAAGGCTCTCCTGCAATAATAGCGTATTTAATCACCTCAGCGAGACCCGCATTGAACTCTCTTTGCAGAAGGGTATCCAAACTGTGCATATCAATAATGACCGTCTGTGGCTGATGAAAGCAACCGATTAAATTTTTACCACCCGGGTGGTTTATAGCCGTCTTGCCACCAATGGAGGCATCCACTTGCGCCAGCAAGGTCGTAGGCATCTGAATAAACGATACCCCACGTTGATAAGTGGCTGCGGCAAAACCGGTAATGTCACCTATGACACCTCCACCCAATGCAATAAGGGTAGTATCTCTGTGATGCTTGTGATCAATCAGGGCATCATAGATCCGGTTTAAACTGTGCTGATTTTTATATTGTTCACCGTCTTTAAGAATCACGCTATCGCATTGCCTGTCAGCAAAGGCTGTTTGCAAGTCCTTTAGATACAAAGGTGCAACCGTTTCATTTGAGACGATCATCAGCTGTCTGGAAGTCACATGCCGACGCAAAAACGCAACATCTTTTAATCCAGACTCAGTAATCAGTATCGAATACGCTGTATCAGGGAGGCTAACCTCGATACGGTGACTGATTTTACACTTCGCCATAGATGTATTTAATAATGTTGTTAGCAACGGCCTTCACAGTTAACTTGTCTGTCTCGAAACTGACATCGGCCAACTCTTCGTAGAAGGGTTCACGCTCATCACGCAAATCTTCCAAACGCTCCTCAAGGTTCTCTGTTTGCAGCAAGGGACGTTTGGTATCCCGTTTTGTTCTTTCATACTGCTGCTGTAAGGACGTCTTCAGATAAATGACGGTACCTCTACCTGCGAGTGCATTTCTATTTTCAGGTGTCATGACAACACCACCGCCTGTCGCAAGAACAATATTGCTTTTCTGAGTCAACTCATCAATCACTTTTTGTTCACGAACTCTGAAGCCCTCTTCCCCTTCTATATCGAAAATCCAGGAAATATCAGCGCCAGCCCTCTGCTCTATGACTTCATCCGAATCATAAAATTCCAGTTTGAGCTCTTTTGCCAAAGTACGGCCTATTGTACTTTTACCTGCACCCATAGGACCTATCAAAAAAATATTATGAACTTTAACTATGCTCATGTTTTATTACAACCCTCTTTACTTTTCTGCCAGCAGCACGATGACTGATGAGCAGTGCATTAAACTGACCGGTTATGTTTATTTGATATATCTTGCTTTAACCGGTTTTCCAAATTTATCCAATCCCGCACGGCCATATGCGGCTTGCTTCTGTCCTTCAACTGTTGTAATCGACAAACTGCCTGCTATTATCTTCGGCGTTATGAAAATCAGCAACTCTTCATTTCTTACTTCTATACTTCTTTGCTTAAATAAGTTTCCAATCATTGGTAATTCACCAAAGAAGGGAACTCTTGTTACATTATTATTTTTATCTTGCTTGTATATCCCTCCTAAAACAATGGTCTGACCATTATTAACCAGCACACTGGTATCAATTGACTTTGTTAAAATAATCGGCACTCCAAGCACCCTTTTGCCTGAGTCGGAATCCTGGGTAATCTCAAGCTGCATTAACACCTTGTTATCGGGAGTGATTTGTGGCGTCACCTTCAAACTGAGCACAGCCTTTTTGAACGCAACCGCCGTCGCACCGCTTGATGTCGCTTCCTGGTAAGGAATGTCTTCACCAGACTCAATAACGGCCTCTTTCTGGTCTGAGGTTATCAGTCGGGGACTGGCAATGATTTCAGCTTTATTCTCACTTTCCAAAGCAGATAATTCAAGATCCAATAAAATACCCCCACCCAGTTTCGCGAGAGCAATACCGATTGATCCAGGATTCCCTTCAATTGGAGAGGCAAGCAAATCCACGTTCAAACGTTTCCCAACGGGTACAACGTCCGGAGCGTCGATGCCTTGAGCCAGTTCATTTGCACCTTCCAGCGTACCACTCAAGTGCGACGGTCTGGAGACACCAAAACGAACCCCTAGATCCTGGGTGAAATTTTTGAGTACATTTACAATGCGCGCCTCAATCAACACCTGTTTGACAGGAATATCGAGCTGCGTCACCAGCTCTCTGATTCTCTCAATCTGTAATGCGGTATCCTGTATCCAGATGGTATTGGTTCTTGCATCCACACTTATCTTACCACGTTCTGACAATAATGAACTTTCCTTGTCTTTTAGTAAACTGGCAATCTCTGCTGCCTTGGAATAATGAATCTGAATAAGTTCCGATCGTATCGGGGCAAGCGTTTCCAATGTCTGCTGACTTTTCAGCTCTGCCTCATCTCTTTTATTCAGGTTTTCTCTGGTATCGACAAGTATTACATTGCCTCGCTGCCGCTTATCAAGCCCTTCTGTTGTCAAAATGATATCCAGTGCCTGATCCCATGGTACATCATTTAAGCGAAGCGTAATGTCACCCTGTATTTTATCGCTGACAATGATATTAGTATCCGTAAAATCCGCCAGTAGCTGCAGTACGGAGCGAATGTTAATTTTTTGGAAGTTCAGGGATATTTTCTTGCCGGTGAATACTTTTTTCTTTAATTTTGCTTCCCTGATTTGCTCTTCTGTCAAAGGAAACACATCAACGATAAACTGTTTATTTACCTGATAGGCAAAATGCCCGTAATCGCCTTTATTTTTTATAATCAAACGAGCAGACTTTCCCGTCTGACGAGCGTTCACTACCTGTGCTGGGCTTTGAAAGTCCGTCACATCATACCGCTTGGCCAGCCCTTTGGCCAGTCGGGTGTTATGGAAATTAACAACCACTTCTTTTCCGGTTTGAGTGACATCGATAGGAATACTCGAGTCTGTGACATCAATTACCAATCTGCCACCCTGTTTATCTGTCCCACGAAAGCCTATATGTTGTATGCCGAAGCGCGCATTGACCGGTTGATTGGTGACAAATACTTCTTTGGTTCTTTCATACAGCATGTCACTTTTGCCGCGCAAAGTCAGACAATAAGTATTGCCCTCAACCTTTGCAGAGTAAGACACAGGGCCTGTCAAATCAAGAATCGCCCTTATCCTATTGCCGACAGATACTATATTATATTTTTCCAATGAACCAATATTGATGGGCTGTGATCGCATGACATCATTCAGTACGGCCTCGGAATTGATAAAATCGAGTACAAGTCGCGCTGGCTTTTGGGTGATAAAGCTTGCAGGCAACTGTGTTAACGGTCGGCTGAATTGAAAATTCAGACGAACCCGATTATCTGGAAGCGCCATGGATTTTACAGCAATCAATTTATTTTCAGCAGCATGCCCTATCCCTGCCGTTATCCAAAGCATTGTAAACACTGCAATCATTTTGCGCACGCTTAGCTCCCTAATTCTGGCTGTTTAACTCAAGCTGGGTGATTTTTTTCTCCCACTTGCCACCCACTTTCACTGTTTCCTGTATCTTGACAGTGTCCTCTTTGATAAGCATTACTCTGCCGTAGTCTTGTCCAATATAGTCTCCTGCCTTGATACGAGTAATCAGGCCATCAGGCTGAGCAATTAAAGCCCAAATGTTGTTCGGGCCTCGTTTAAGTATGCCTACAAATTTCAAGGCATCCAGTGGAAACGCTTCCAGGGGCTGCTTTTTACGGTTGATATCCGGCGCTGCCGCGCCATCATCCCGGGCTTGCTCTACCGGTTTAAAAGGACTGCGTCGAACCTGATCCTCAGGGTACTCGTATTTAGGCAAAGGGGTGAATTCCGGAATCGGTTCAATTTTTCTCGACGGCTTTGATTTTACTTCATTGATATAACGGTTAAGATCATCACGGCCATCGCCACAGCCGCTTACAAAGCTAATAATAGCCGTTAAAATGAAAACTTTGACATATCTCATAGTGTTTATCATTGTGTCCGATACCGATATATTTTAGCCGTCATATCCAGAACCAGCTGATCGCCAGAGGCGGCAACTTTTTCATCTTTTGTTTTTGCTGCTTCCAAAACAAAATCATGCATGGTGACGATGCGTCCCATTTGAGCCACCCGGCTTAAAAAGACAGCAATTTGATGATAATTTCCTACAACTTTAATTTTAATGGGTAATTCGATATAAAAATCATGCTCGATTTCCTCCTGAGGTGCAAACAGTTCAAATTTCAGCCCTGAAGCAATGCCTGTTTTTGAAATATCTTCCACCAGGCCAGGCATTTCCTGCTTTGCAGGTAAACGTCTGAGCATATTACCAAACCTTTCCTCCATTAGCTTTAATTGATTACGGTACTGATTTAAATTGGCTGCCAGATTATGTTTTCGTTCAAACTCGGCTTTTAAAGTCTGTTCTTCTCGTTTGAGTTGCTCGTACTGCTCAAAATTTGGCTTGACCATAAGCCAGTAGCCCAAGCCAATAATCAACAAAGCCATCGTTGAAACCATTCCAATTTTAACAGGCAACGGCCACTGGCCCACGTTTTCTAATGTTAACTCACTTAAGTTAATATTATTCATAAGGCCCCACCGGCATTATTTTCCTGTTTTAATACGAAACTTAATCTAAACTCATTATCTTTCGTTTTTTTCGTTTTATCCGCTTTTTTAATTTCTGTCAGCGTCGGGTCTTGAATCCAGACATTTTTCTCAATATTTCTCATGAGATTGGAGATATTGGTGGCCGACTGTGTGAACCCCCAGGCAGTGACAACATTATCCTTTCTTTCAAGTTTTGTAATAAACACCCCTTCTGGTACGACTTTGATTAATTCATCAAATAAATGAACCGTTAAAATACGCGTTGATTGCAGATTTTGTACAATAAGCATTCTGGAAATGAGCGCCTCACGAATTTTTTTCAAGGACTCAATTTCCTTGATTTTTTTATCCAGAATGACGATCTCATTTCTCAAGCGCTGATTGCGTGATCGTTGATTTTCAACCACCGACTTTGCGTAATAATTAAATAGCAATACAATGGCTACGGCAACGACCAGGCCTATAAGCAGCAGGGTTGTAAATAATTTTTTTTCCCGTTCTCTTTTTAGCTCCCGCCAGGGCAGCAAGTTAATTTCTGTCATTGCCTACTCTATATCTCTCAATGCCAAACCGCATGCCACCAATAAAGCCGGCGCATCTGTATTGACAGCGTCTATATTAACTCGTCTGCCTATTTCGACAGACACTAAAGGATTGGCAATTGTCGTTGGAACCCCCAGCTGTTCTTGTATTAAATCTAACAAACCAGGTTGTTGCGCCAATCCACCGGCTAATAGGATATGATCTACAAACCCATGTTGACTGGTTGAATAAAAAAACTGTAAGGTTCGTTTCACCTGTAATAACATCTTATCCTGAAAAGGATCCAGGACGGCTTGTTTATAATCTTCGGGCAAGAGACCTTCTACTTGCGCTTTAAGCGCATCATCAAAACTCATATCGTAGCGCTGGGCTATAGACTCAATAAGCAATCGCCCGCCAAACTCTACCTCGCGGGTAAATATCATCTTCATGCCATGGAGGACAAATAAATGGGTATAGTGTGCACCCACATCAATAATGGCCACGATCTTGTCTACGCCTTCCGCTGGAATCTCATGTGCCATTAATTGCACAGCCCTTTCTACTGCATAAGACTCAACATCAATAATTTTCGGCTCCAGCCCGGCGCGCACCATTGCATCAACACGTGCGCTGATATTTTCTGCTCTTGAAGCCACAATAAGTACATCAAGCATTGCAGCATTTTTGGGAGAAGGCCCCATGATCTCAAAATCAATATTGATTTCATCGATGGGATAAGGAATATACTTGTCTGCTTCCATAACAACCAATTCTTCCATTTCATCATCATTCAGACCTTCGTTAATCTGAATGATTTTATTGATGACCGTGGAATCAGGCACTGCCATGGCTGCTGTTTTGGTAGTGAATTTAGTTCGAGTAAGGATTTTTTTAATGGTATCGGCGATCGCCGCGGCATCTTTGATTATATTGCCATCCATTGTGTTTTCAGGAAGCAGCGCTTTATCATAGGCTACAAGACTGTGGCTAGAGCCCTCTGTGGAGATTTCAAGTATCTTGATGGAAGTAGAACTGACGTCTATACCTAAGATTGATTTCTTTCTAGGTTTTAATAATTTGAGCACGTCAATCTTCTCCCATGCAATTATACCCTGGCTGGATGAGCTTCTATGGGTTGTTTTTTAAGCGTTATAACTCTTTCATTTAATTCGCAATATATAGATATTAACTTAACAAGTAGCAAATTGGAATCATTTTACTGCATCTTAGTCCAGAAATTTATTTTAGGCCTGTTCTCTGGCTATTGAACTTCAGCGCATCATAAAATATAGTGATTCACCATGATGTAAAAAGTTATATCTATTTACTGATTTAAAAGGAGTTAATATGTCATCAAATATTTCAAGTATTTTAATTTCACTGACGAAGGTCATCATCAGATACCATGATATCCGAGTGCAAAAAAAAATCGTGGCTGACCCGACACGGGAATCCCTCAGTCTGAAAGCGGAAGAATTGATGTCCAAACCGAATGAAAATTTAGATCAAACCTTAAAACTTTACATCAATGAATGTACGCATGGTTATCTTGAACGCAAGCCTTTTCTTAATTTCATTCTTTATCAAATTGAATTTCTGAAGCCGATAGCTGAGAAAAAAAATTTTGAAGACCATGAGATTGAAAATATTTTCAATCATCTTTATCGATTGATACTGGATGTAAAAGGTTTATTGAATACCACCAAAGGGACAAATTACACAGTCATTCAAGATGGCCATGAAATGAATCTCAATGGATTAGCCCGTTATGGATATTATCCTTTCCATCGCCCGCTTTGCGATTCCGGTCAAATTGCTCTGGAAGAAATGTTGGGCGGGCTGGGTCTTGATGCCACATGCTCTGATGCTGACATTTCAAGTAAAATCAGGGAAATTGTTGATTTGATGTCTTTAGAAAGTCAGGTGGTAAAATTAAGCGCTGAAAATCAAGCGCTAAAAGAGCAATTATCACAAAAAGATCAGATCATTCATCACCTGGAGGATCGCGAGCAGGACGAGTCCTGCGAACCTGCTTTGGAATCTGCAAAAAAGCCTGACACTCCTATACCTGTAGCAAGACGCGCATTTGGATTATTTCCTTCAGCTTTTGCCTTTTACTCTGGTCAGACAATGGGCCGCCTGGGCGGTATAAAATCGGATGATGAAGTGCTGGATCTCAGTTCTGACTTCGATATTGTATAATATTCATATCTAATTCATATCTATTGAGGGCTGTTCAATCCGAATAGCCCTGTAAATTGGGCCTCAGCAAGAGAATATAGACTTAAAGCTCGCAATAGCATATAAAATAACTGTATAATAGTTGTTTCATTTAACAAGGTAAACATTTAATATTATGAAAAAACTGGCCTACTTCTGGCGTAAAGGTATCTGGGCGCTGATGAGTCTATTTTTCCTTGCTATGGTCGGCATCAGCCTGATGTATCTTTACCTTGAAAGCCAATTGCCTGACGTTGATTCGCTTAAAACTGTCCAATTGCAAGTGCCTTTACGTATATATACCAAAGACGGTTTGCTCCTTCAGGAATATGGCGAAAAACGACGAATTCCTGTGAGCTATAATGATATCCCGCAAGCACTGGTCCATGCCTTGTTGGCCACAGAAGATCAACGATTTTTCGAGCACCCGGGTGTCGATGTGTTCGGGCTGGGACGTGCGGCAGTACGAATGATCCAGACCGGTACCAAATCCCAGGGAGGAAGCACGATTACCATGCAGGTTGCCCGTAATTTTTTTCTGACTAGAAAAAAAACCTTTCTGCGTAAATTCAATGAAATACTGCTCGCTATAAAAATAGACAGAGAACTGAGTAAAGAAAAAATTCTCGAACTCTACCTGAATAAAATTTATATGGGTAATCGTGCATACGGCGTTGGCGCTGCTGCCATGGTTTATTATGGAAAAACCCTGAAAGAACTGAATCTGGCCCAACTGGCTATGATAGCCGGGCTACCTCAGGCCCCCTCAAGTCAAAACCCCATTGCCAACCCGCTGGCTGCCAAAAAGCGACGCGATCATGTTCTGGAGCGTCTGCTCGAAGAAAAATACATTAGTGAAGAACAATATCAAGATGCCATTCACCAACCCATCACGGCGAAATATCATCAAACCGATATTGATATCAATGCACCTTATGTGGCTGAAATGATTCGCCAGTCACTTTATGATCATTTTGGCCCCGAAGCCTACACCAAAGGCTACAAGGTCTATACAACCATTGATGGAAAACTGCAAAATACTGCCAACCAAATGATCGAAGACAATCTAATTGCCTATAGTCATCGGCATGGCTACAGAGGACCTGTTGCCAATATTGGCCAAGAGGACAGTCAGTCGGCCAATATTCGGCATCAATTACTGGCACAGTACCCTGAAATGAATGATCTTGTACCGGCCGTTATTATTTCTTTAGGTCAAAAAGAAGCTACCGCCGCGATTCGAAACGGCCAAACGTTTATCATTCCCTGGGAAGGCATGTCCTGGGCCAAACCCGCTTTGAAAAAAGGCTGGTACGGCAAAGCCCCGCAATCGGCCGCTGAAATTCTTTCTGTCGGGGATGTGGTCTATGTCAAACAAACCAGCCAACGCTGGGCTTTGACCCAAATACCCCAGGTTGAAGCCGCATTAGTAGCACTTGATCCATCCAACGGAGCTATCAGAACACTGGTAGGCGGCTTCAACTTCCAAAAGAGCAAATACAACAGAGCCACGCAAATGCGAAGGCAACCCGGTTCCAGTATAAAGCCATTCATTTATGC
>JAGXGR010000019.1 GCA_024636645.1 Legionella sp. | reverse complement strand
TGCCAGCACCCTGCATCAGGATGACATCACCATCTCCGATTAAACCGTCCAAAGCTGCTTCCAGACTTTGTTCATTAACCAAAGACACGTTGGTCTGTTTCAGCTTGATTTGCTGCGCCAGTAATTCACTGCTGATACCAGCAATCGCCTGCTCTCCGGCGGGATATATATCAAATAATAACAGCTCGTCAGCTAAACTGAGCGCATTGATCAACTGCGCGTACTGAGACTTGGTCCTTGAATAACGATGCGGTTGAAAGACATGAATCAAACGTTTGTCAGGCCATACCTTCCTGAAGGCGTCTATGGTAGAAATAATTTCCTGAGGATGATGCCCGTAATCGTCGACGACCAAGGCGGCACCGCGTTCAAATTTTCGATTTCCCAGCATTTGGAAACGTCGGCCCACCCCCTGGAATGTTGCCAGGCCCTGTATAATAGATTGATCATCAACACCCAGTTCTGTTGCGATGGCTATCGCTGCCAGGGCATTTAACACGTTATGGCGCCCCGGCCATTGAAACTGTATGGACAGTTTGGGGTGAGGAGCGGGTCTTATCACTTCAAATTCACTGCTTAATCCATTCTGAGTCCAGTTAATCGCCCGGTAAGCCGCGCCCTCTCTGAAACCATAGGTTACAGTGGGTCGTTGAATCATCGGCATAATACTTCGCACGCCTTCGTCTTCCACGCAAACAGCGGCCAGGCCATAGAAGGGCAGATGATGTAAAAACTCCAGAAACGTACTTTTCAATTTATCCAGACTGCCGTCATAGGTTTCCATATGATCACTGTCAATATTGGTGATAACGGCCATCATCGGCTTTAAGAAAAGAAAAGAGGCATCACTTTCATCGGCTTCCGCTACAAAATAAGAGGATTTTCCCAATTGGGCGTTGCTGCCGCAACTGTTTAACTTGCCGCCAATAACAAAGCTGGGATCAAAGCCGCCTTCTGCAAGCAGGCTGCTCAAAAGGCTTGTTGTTGTGGTTTTTCCGTGGGTCCCGGCAATGGCTATACCATGCCTGAAACGCATCAACTCAGCTAACATGGCCGCTCTGGGAATCACTGGAATGGATTGCTCATTAGCAGCAATAATTTCAGGATTCGCAGAAGTCACTGCCGTTGAGCGAACCACCACATCGGCCCCTGCAATATGATCACTATGGTGTCCGATAAACACCTGAATCCCTAAAGATTGCAGGTATTGAACGCTACGATTATCACTCAAATCCGAGCCGGTAATTCGATACCCTTCATTATGCAAGACCTCAGCGATACCGCACATACCCGCACCGCCAATACCCACAAAATGGATTTGCTCGACTCGCCCCATCCTTGGTGACAAAAATTGATTGACCTTATCCACAGTTTCCCCCTTTATGTCGCCAACGGCCTCAGTCCCAGAGACTGCCAGCGATTTTCATGATCGATACGTAACAACAAAGCAATCACCACGCAATTAATGACCATACTGGCACCACCATAACTAAGCAATGGCAAGGTCAAACCCTTTGTTGGTAACAAACCCGCATTAACACCCATATTAATAATAACCTGCAGGCCTAACCAAAAGGTTAAACCATAAGCCGTATACGCTGCAAACAAGCGTTCCAGATGATAGGCTTGATAGGCGATAATTAATCCTCTGGCTACCAGTATACTATATAAACCGATAACTAAAAGAATCCCTATCAACCCAAGCTCCTCGCCCAGTACAGCAAATAAAAAGTCAGTATGTGCTTCGGGCAGATAAAATAATTTTTGAACACTTTCACCCAAACCCATTCCAAACCAGCCGCCGCGGCCAAAAGCTATCAGCGATTGGGTTAATTGATAACCGCTATTAAATTGATCGGCCCAGGGATCTAAAAAAGCCGTCAACCTCAAAAGACGATAGGGGGATGAAACAGCAAGCCCCGCAAGCGCGCAGCCAATCAGGAAAACCAGGGCCATAAAATACCTGATTTTCACACCAGCAATGAATAACATGGCCAGTACCGTACCTGAAATGACCACCGTGGCGCCGAAATCCGGTTCCAGCAATAATAATACAGCGATCATACCTAAAATTATCATCGGTTTGATAAAGCCGAGAATATTGTCATTCAATACCTCTTTTTGGCGAACCAGATAACCGGACAGATAAAAAATGACAATCAATTTTGCAAGCTCAGACACCTGAATACCAATAGGGCCTAGGGCAAGCCACCGCCTGCTGCCATTCACCGTCCGGCCAATGCCGGGCACTAACACCAGCAGCAACAACAAAAGGCAGACAAAAAGCATGGGCAGGGACCATTTTTCCCATAGGCTGCTGTCCGTACGCATGACCGCAATCGCAACAAAACATCCCAGAGATAAATAACTGGCCTGACGAATTAAAAAATGGAAAGGCTGATGATAATATTTGGTCGAGATCATAACGGAGCTGGAAGCAACCATCATCAGGCCAATGATTAAAAGTCCCATAACCGCTGTAATCAGCCATTTGTCATAAAGCCCCACGGGCTTTGATACCGCCCTGCCTCTGAGATTGTAATGACGTGGTTGCATATAACTCATAGCTGATTAACCAAGGCCGTGAACATTTCTCCACGGTGATTAAAATCTTTAAACATATCAAAACTGGCACAGGCCGGGGACAATAAAACAATGTCCCCTGTTTTTGCCTGTTGCTCTGCAGACAACACCGCCTCCTCCATAGAGTCCGCGTGAAAAATTTCGGTGCTGTTGGATAATGCTTTATCCAGTTTATCAGCGTCTTTGCCGATCAATATCGCCGCTCTGACGTATTGAGCAACCACAGATTGCAATGCTGTAAAATCAGCGCCTTTGCCTTCGCCACCGGCTATCAATACCAGTTTCCCCTGCATGGACGCACCAAGGCCTGAAATCGCTGAGCAGGTTGCGCCAACGTTGGTACCTTTTGAGTCATTGATCCACTCCACCCCATGCAGTGTTCGAACCCACTGACAGCGATGAGGCAGTCCAGTAAAGCTTTTTAATGTTTTCACCAGGTATTGGGTGGAAATACCCGCAGTTTCTGCCAATGCGCAGGCCGCCAGCGCATTTTGCCAGTTATGAAGGCCTTTTAAACCCATGGCATCAACCGCAAGGATCTTTTGATCGCCGCGCATAATAAAAGTAATCCCTGAAACGGTTTCAATCCCCCAATCCTGATTATCTGGTTTATCCAGGCCAAAACTGATAATGTCCGGCTCATGATCTATCATACCAATAAAAACCGGCAGGGTATTTTTATCCTCACGGTTGTAAATTATCGTCTTTGTCTGGAAATAAATACGTTGTTTAGCTGCTTTGTAGCTATCCCATGAAGGGTGCCTGTCCAGATGATCCGGACTGATATTTAAAATGGTCGCCGCCACAGGCTTTAAAGAATGCGTCAGTTCCAACTGAAAGCTCGATAACTCCAAAACCCACAGATCATAGTCCTCTTTATTATCCAGAAGATTCAATACCGGTTCACCAATGTTTCCCGCAACCGCCACCTTTAATCCGGCAGTTCGTGCCATCTCTCCCACCAAAGAGGTGACAGTGGACTTACCATTGGTGCCGGTAATTGCAATGACCGGGGATTTGATTTCTCTTGCAAGACACTCAATATCACCATAAACAACAACCCCTCTGGCAAAAGCCTGCCTGAAAAAACTGGCATCCAAGGGCGCACCCGGACTGGTAATGATGGCAATCACTTCATTGAATATTTCTGGAGGAAAGTCTTCAAGATAGATGGACGTATCTGGAAATTCACGCTTGAAATCGGCCAAGCCATCCGCTTTTTTGCGGGTATCATAGGCAATAAAGTCCAACTGACGCTGCTTTAGATACCTGGCAATGGACAGCCCGGTTTTTCCTAATCCAACCACCAGATAAAATGATTTTTTCATATAGATGCCCAGGTTATCTTAATTTAAGTGTTGCCAGACCACATAAAACGAAAATGACGGTAATGATCCAGAAACGAACCGTCACCTTGGGCTCAGGCCAGCCTTTCAGTTCAAAATGGTGATGCAAAGGCGCCATACGAAACAGCCGTTTTCCTTTGGTCATTTTAAAATAAGCGACCTGCAGAATCACTGATAGGGTTTCAATCACAAATAATCCGCCCATGATCAAAAAAACCAGTTCCTGACGGATGATAACCGCCACAATACCCAGTGCGGCCCCCAGCGCCAGCGAGCCGACATCTCCCATAAACACCTGAGCAGGATAGGCGTTGTACCACAGAAAGCCTAAGCCTGCGCCGACAATGGATGAACAAAATATCGTCAACTCGCCGGTGTTCGGCACGAAAGGGATGGCCAGATAATGCGCATAAAGCGCATTGCTTGAAGCATAGGCAAAAACGCCCAGGGCCCCTGCAACCATCACGATGGGCATAATAGCCAATCCATCCAGACCATCGGTCAGATTCACAGCATTTGAACTGCCGACAATCACGAAATATACCAGTACAGGAAATAAAAGGCCTAAATCAAAGGCTATATTTTTAAAAAAAGGCAGGATTAACTGGGTATGAATAGGAAGACTGGCATTGGAATACAAAAAAACAATCGCCAGAATCGTAATCAAAGACTGCCAGAACAGTTTCGAGCGCCCAGGCATCCCTTTGCTGTTTTTTAAAACCAGTTTACGATAATCATCTATCCAGCCGACGAGACCGAAACTCAGGGTCACCAATAAAGCCAGCCACAGGCTGGTTTGCCGCAGATCACCCCAAAGTAGACAACTGACAGTAATCGCCAGCAAAATCAGTACACCGCCCATGGTCGGTGTACCTGCTTTGGACAAATGGGTCTGAGGGCCATCATCACGAACCATTTGACCGATTTGCAAGCCTCTCAACCAGCGTATCATCACAGGCCCGCAAAAAAGCCCGACCAAAAGACCGGTCAAAGCGGCAAGGATAGAACGAAATGTCAGATACTGGAATACTCTAAACGCATGATATTGTGCTTGAAGTAACTGCGTTAACCAATAGAGCATGTTATTTTTCCTTTAGAAATTATTATCAGGGCAAAAAAGCGCCAAGAATACCATAACAGCCGTTGTCCCTAAAGCTTTAAATAGGTCAGTTAGTGATCAGATAAGTTTCTGAACCACTTTCTCCATCGCACTGGATCTTGAGCCTTTTATCAGAACCGTTGTATTTGCATCCAGTTGGGGCAAGAGATCAGCTGCCAGTGCCTCGTGACTTGTATAATGCCCCCCGCTACCTCCAAAAGCCAACTGTGTGATTTCACTGTATTGTCCACAGGTCATGACCTGCTCAATACCATACTGTCGGGCAGCCTCGCCAACCTCTTGATGATGCGCTTGTGTCCATGGCCCCAATTCACCCATATCGCCAAAAACAAAGACCCGTTTGCCCTTTCTGGCAGAGAGCACTTTTAATGCCGTCAAAACAGAACGTAGATTTGCGTTGTAAGTATCATCTATAATGATAGATTGATTTATTCCTTCCAGCCAGGTCATTCTTCCGGCCACACCTGTAAAAGCTTGCAAACCTTCGGCTATGGTCTCAGAAGAAAGCCCTAAGGCATGGCAGCAAGCCGCGGCGGCAAGGGCATTGCGGACATTATGTTCACCGGGTACCTGTAAGGCAATATCAACCGCTTCATCGGGCAGTCTCAAACGGAAGGTAGCCCATTGCCTGTCATTAAAGCAAAGTTGCTCGGCATAAATATCGGCAGGCGCCTCAATGGAAAATCGCAGGACATTTTTATCAGATAACAAGCCATCCCAATAATGGGCATAGTCATCATCTGCATTAACAACAGCCACGCCGCCTGCTTTTAACCCTTTATAAATTTCGCCCTTGGCATCAGCAACCCCCTGGATTGAGCCAAATCCTTCGATATGAGCAGGCGCAATATTTGTAATCAGAGCGACATCAGGCTGTACAATTTGAACCGTGTGGGCAATTTCACCGCGGTGGTTTGCACCTAATTCGAAAACAGCGTAGCGATGAGAGGCATTTAATTGCAGTACACTCAAAGGCACGCCGATATGATTGTTTAAATTACCCTTTGTAGCCCAGGACGGCTGCGGCAATATTGAGGCAATCATTTCTTTTACACTCGTTTTGCCATTGCTGCCGGTTAAGGCCACCACAGGACAGTTGATCATTGAACGATGCGCTCTGGCTATCAGGGCAAGGCTTTGCAAACTGTCAGGAACTACTAACTGGGGGATGGTCAAACCTTCAGTCACTTGAGAGCATAAAACAGCAGCCGCCCCTTTTTCTGCCGCTTGCTGAATAAAATCATGGCCATCAAAACGCTCACCCTTAAGCGCTACGTACAGCTCTCCAGGTTTTATCTGGCGTGTATCGATAGAAAAGCCAGTGAATTCAGTATCTGAATGGCCGGGAAGCGATAAAAGATCGGTGATTTGGGAAAGGTTCATGATATCATTTGTGATATTAAAGCTTTAGTTTACTCACAGATCAGTAAAAAACTCAAGGGTTTAAGGATATATCCCTCCGTATAATACTTGTCATGCATCCAAAGTAGTTAAGCGTTGGATTATACTGATGGATGATTGCCTGCCTACGCGCCTGCGCGGGGACGACAACATGGAGTAAAATGTGTCGAAAATGGTCTGTTAACACAAAGTCATCCGATATAACAACGGCTGTTTCTTTGCCTATGTGAGCGTTGTACCCTTGCATAGTTTAATGCGGGTCTTGACCATCGCCCCGTAATACGCTCCGCTCCTTACGGGCTACGGCGAAGGGGTGCAACGCTCATATATTCAATGTCGTCCGCGCGCAAGCAGGACTGTCAACACACTGATTCACTTTCCTCAATTTTTAACAATCGGTAATAACGCTCAATGCTTCTATCGTTTAAAGGCTTACGCTCATCATCCAGCAAATAGCAATCAAGGCTTTCGCTTAATTGCCTGGCAGTATCGAGCATGATAGAAAAGCGTTCGCTATCAATCGTTGTGTTATTTGAAGCCTCCATAAACAAACACAAACCACGCGCACTGAATGCACCAATGCTTTGCATATCAAATATACCGCTTGGCGTTGCCGCGGCAAGAGTACATAATACCGGCCCTTGGCCATTGGCATATTGATGGCGGTGAAATAATTGCCCGTCACCAAAACGCAAGCCTGTAGAAAGCAGGGTTTGCAATAAATCATAACCCGCAAACTGTCGATTTTCCTTGGCCAGCAAAAAAATCATCACTGAATTGGTGCATTGTGAAGGGTCGAATTTTTTTTGCTCAGGTTTTGAATGCCCTTGGGGTGAAACAGAAACTTTGGGTCTGGAGGGTTCCATCGTCTTGGTTTTATCGGTTTCAGGGCTTGAAAATAAAGCAGGATCAACTTTTTTTACAGAAATAATGTCATCGTTGGCCAAAGCATCAACCGAACCCAAAGAAGGCTTGTCCTGCTCGGGCTGATAACGTTGGCGTCTGGATTTCATCACACGACCAATAGCTATAAAGACCCCGACTAACATCAGGATATTTAAAATTAAACTCCAGTTTGCCTGCATCATATCACTCCATTGATAAAGCTTGTTGCATATCTACCGCAACCAAACGCGACACACCTGGCTCACGCATCGTTACCCCAATTAATTGATCTGCTAATTCCATGGTTATTTTATTATGTGTAATAAACAGGAATTGAATATATTCTGACATCTCTTTCACCAAATCACAAAATCTTCCAACATTGACATCATCCAAAGGCGCATCCACTTCATCAAGCATACAAAAAGGCGAGGGATTAAGCTGGAAAATGGCAAACACCAAAGCCACAGCTGTCATCGCTTTTTCACCGCCTGATAAAAGATGAATCGATGAATTTCGCTTTCCGGGCGGTTGGGCCATGACCACAACCCCGGCTTCCAATAGATTATCACAAGTCAGCTCAAGCTGTGCTTTTCCACCGCCAAAAAGTTTTGGAAAAAGCGATTTAAATGCTTGATTCACTTCTTCAAAGGTCTGTTTGAGTCTGGCGCGGGTTTCACTGTCCATTTTTTCAATGGCCTGTTCAAGGCTGTTTAAGGCCTCATTCAAATCATCGTATTGCTCATCCAAATAGGATTTTCGTTGTGCTTCGTTTTGAAATTCTTCAATGGCTGCAAGATTAATCGCACCCAGGCGCTTAATGCGTTCTATGATAGCCAATAACTGATTTTCCTTATCCTGCGGGCGGCTGTTTTCAGGTAATCGCGCCTGCAGAGATTCTATATCTATTTTTGACTCCGCCAAGGTTTCAAGTAAAGCATCCGCTTTCACAGCCAAGGCTTGTTCTTCCATTTTAAGCTCGGCCAGTTGCTCATCAAGCTTTTTCAGAACGGTATTCTGATGATTTATGACTTTTTCCACCTCATCCAGCTTGCTGCGAAAAGCGGCCAGTTGCTCGCGAGAGTTATTCAGGCTCGATTCAAGATCTTGATGCTGGGCCAGTTTATCGGGCAATAACTCGCTCATGCTCTGCTCAGGCAAGATCAGTTCGCAAAGTCGCTTAGACAATGCTTCCATCCGATATTTCAAATGCTCTATCGCTTGAGAGCCCCGCTCTTTTCTTTCTGTGTACTGCTGGATTTTTATTTTTTCCCGATCGATATCCAGTTCCAGTTGACGCAAGTTCTCGGCGCTGGCATCGTGCTGTGACCGCAACTGATGCAACCTTTGCTCATCCATTTTATTGGCCTGAAGCTGCTGACTATCTTGCTCAAGGCCAGTTATTTTCGCTCTTAGATTAAAACGCTGCTGCTCCAGAAGCAGCTTCTCCTGAGCTAACTCTTCCAGCACCGTCTGCGCTTCCTCCTGGTCTTGTTGTATACGTTTTTTATGTTCTTTTTCTTGTTGCATACGCGCTTGTAAGGCCTTCACTCGGGACTCTGCTTCCAGAAGGGCCTGATGGCTCGTCAGCATGGCAGCACGTTGTTGCTCCATCGCTTTGCTCTGCTGCTCTAACTGATCATTTAATTGATCACGTCTTTTTCGAAGCGCCTCAATCTTCTGGCTGCAGGCAAGACTTTCTTTTTCAAGATGAGCGATGTTCTCCTGACGGGCGAGCGTGCTTTCCTGTTGAGCATCTTTGCCTCCCATCACTCGCAACCAACCTGCGCCTAGCCAATAACCATCGCGTGTAATCACCGACTGCTCTTCATTTAATTCAGGTAGGAAAGCCTGTGCCTCAGTAAAAGAATCCACGGCAAAAACCGTCTCAAGCTTCGGCAAAAAAGCAGGCTGCAAGCCTTCAATTTTGTCCGCTAAACTGGGGATAGGCGTTGAAGGCATGGAAGAGGGATACATGGTCACACACTGGCCCTTAAATGCCGTCGGTAAATCGGAAAGCTCTTCCATGGAGTCAATGACCACCGCGTGCAGCATATCCTGCATCACCATTTCACAGGCAAACTGCCATTGCTTATCAACCTTTAACTGATCAATTAATCGTGATTTTTTTGCCCAGGACGCTGGAAGCGCTGATTGTTGACTTTGAAATGCAGCCTGTTGCCTTGCCTGCAATGCGGATAAGTCTGTCTTTATTTGTTGATACCGATCATGGGTTTGATTGAGTTGCTTTTCCACATCGAGCAATGCGGCTCTGCTTTGTTGATGCTCGGCTTCCAGCGATTGCTGTTGCAGGTCATGGCGCTGCTGTTCTGCACTTAACAGAGACTGTTGCGCTTGAAGCGCTTGATAGGATTTTTCTGATTCTTTTTGATCACTCGGATTCATATCGGCCTGCAGTTTTTCCATACGCTTGAAATAATCCTGCCGACGCTGTTCAATATGCTCTAGTTTAAGACGGCTGTTTTCCAGTTCATTATTGTATTTACTCAGTTCTGTTTGCAATGCCTGCCAGTTTTTCTTCCATGTCTCCTGTTGCTGGTTGGTTTTTTTATATTCAAGCGTTTGCTGTTCAAAATCGGATTGCAACTGACTCTGCTTCTCCTTAAACAAGGCCAGATCCTCACCAGCCGATTGCAATTGCTGTTGATCCAAAAGATATTGTCTTTCTGCCTGTTGCAAATCATTTTGAAGCTGCTGACTGTCGTTTTCAAGACGCTTTTTTTCTTTTTGCTGCTGCACAAGGCTTTCTTCAAGGCGTGCAATCTCCGTTGCCATTTGATAATAAACACTCTGAATCTCCTGAAACTGTGCCTCTGCTTCATGGCATTGTTCATTGAGCAGGGTTTTATTTTTATTGGCCAGCGTCAATTCGGTTTGCTGTTTTTCTGCTTCTAGTGACAACTGCTGCAAGGCTTGCTGTTTCTTTTGCCTTTCATGACTCAGATCCCGCCATTTTAAAGCACTGATCTCAGCTCGACACAGCGTCTCTTCCTCTTTAAGCAGGGTATAGCGTTCAGCGGCTTTGGCCTGCCTTTCCAGGCGCTGTAATTGTTTGTCCAGCTCGTCTCTGATATCAGAAACACGGGCGAGATTCTCACGGGTATGCTTGATGCGTTGCAGGGTTTCCTTTCTTCTTTCTTTGTATTTTGAAACGCCGGCCGCCTCTTCAAGGTACATCCGCATCGCTTCGGGCTTTGCTTCAATAATCCGCGAGATGGTTCCCTGACCAATGATAGAATACCCACGGGCATTGGCACCGGTGCCGAGGAAAATATCGGTAATATCACGTTTTCTGCAGCGACTGCCATTCAGAAAATAGGAGGACTCGCCATCGCGGGTGACAACGCGCTTGATAGCAATTTCTGCATAGCTGGTCAGAGCTCCGCTTAAGCGACCCAGGTTATTTTCAAAAATCAATTCAACAGCCGCCTGCCCTACCGCCTTACGCTGGCTTGATCCATTAAAAATGACATCGGCCATGGATTCACCGCGTAAATTTTTCGCAGAACTCTCACCCAAAACCCAACGCACCGCATCAATGATATTCGACTTGCCACAGCCATTCGGACCCACTACCGCCAACAATTGCCCTGGAAAAGCAACCGCCGTCGGGTCAACAAAAGATTTAAAACCTGAAAGTTTCAGCTGTTTTAAGCGCATATCTGCATGAGTTTTATATATTAGGTGATTTATTCTACCTCACAAGGACTGATACTGACTATACCGCGCGCAGTATATAATATAAACGGCTCTTGATACGATGATTAACACAGTACAATAAAATTAACTATTGCTCATCAAACATTAAATCATCATCTCCAGCAATAGTTCTACAATTATACTACAATAGTTACATATATATTATTACCTGGAGAATAAAATGCCTTTAATTGATCCTATTAAAGAAAATACTGCGCTTAGGAACGATGGAATATTAGGAGACATCTATACCACCCGTGATCCTAAGCACAAAGAGGTAACCGTTCAATCAACGCCTGGTTATGCAACTGTTGAAGTACAGGGAAAACGTCCTACTCAAGAAGATGCATTCATCTATGCGGAGTTAGAAGAAACGGAAAATGTTCCTGGAGTCAATGAACGCAAGGAACGTATATGGTCAGCAATTCAATCGGTCGCTGATAAATTTATAAGGGATAATCCTTCTGATAATTCCGGATGTACAGTGTCTCTATCAGCTATCTCTGGGGATAACCTCATAACCGCAACTGCCGGAGATGCTGAAGCATTTGTGATTATTTTTGATGCAGATGGAAATCCAAAAGCTTGTAAACAACTTAACTCTGAAATTCATACAGGTAAGAATGAGGAAGAGAAAGCTCGAATTGGTGCGGAACATATTCAAAACGGCCGTGTAAACGGTGGTATAATCGGAAGTATAGAAGTTACCAGATCTATTGGTGATCAGAGTTTTCGACCGCATCTCATATCCCAACCCCGAATAGATGTTACTAATCTAACAGATCTGGGCGTTGAAGAGGGCGATAAAGTGCTGCTAGTGCAAGGTTGTGATGGTCTAACTGACGCATCCTACCAAGATACTGCCTTATATATTATGGACACATTAAGCACCGTAAACGATGGGAAACCAGGTAAGGCCTCAACCTATGATCTCATGCACGCCTTGGCTGAAAAAGCCATAACCTCACCGCTACAAAGTGATAATCTAACTGTTTCGGCTGTTGTCGTTAAAGAAAGCAATCAACCCCCTGCCAATAACGGTATACTTGGTGTTTTTGATGGCCATGGTGGCCGAGCAGCTGCATTATATATGTCAGAGCATGCAGTAGCAGAATGTAAACGTTTTTACAACATGTCTAGTGATGAATATGAGCAAAATGAATTCTCTGCGACCAAGAATAAAGAAGATTATTCACGAGATACAAAAGAACAGGCGAGTTATCCAACTTATCATCAATACCCAGATGGTTTTTTTAACGAGGCTTCCAACAGAGATCAAATTCTAGTAAGACCAGGCAGATCTTATGACGTCAGCGTCGTCAGCTTCTGGGATGAAAAAAACCAAGAGATTGTCAATTTAAATTTTGATGCTGACCCTGAGGAGCCACAAAGGCTACAAAGAGTAGATGGTAAGCCCTTGTTTAAAGAAGATATTGAACAGCTGCTGAATAAAAAGTTATTTGTTAACCCTCCCGATAGTACGTTAAGTTATATTAACGAAAATGGTCGTCAGGAGAAAAAACAAACTGATGAACTTTTGAAAGACTATATTAATTATAGCGCACATACTTATGATACAAATCCAGAGCTTACTGACAACGAAAGGAAAATATTAAAAGAAAAAAATTATGGGGAAATACACGATCTTCTTCTGGCAAATCCGGAGAACCGCCATCGATTAAAGGTATATCTTGAATCCGAGGAATTTTTTGAAATATTAAACAATCGTGGCAATGCTGTTGACGGTCGTCCCTTTAGACATACTGGCTATGATCCAGTATATATTATCGATGATATATTAGAGACACTAGAAATTGAAGTCCCCCGAGACTGGAAATCCAAACAACATCTACAGGATTATATGCAATTCAAACTTTCAACACAAATCCATAACTACTCTACTGAGGACGAGGCATCCATTTCACAAGTCCAGGACGACCTGTTAACTGAGCAACAGCCAGCTCAAGATGAAGCAAACCTCAAAAAAGACTTACTTGAGACTTTTGCTAAAGCGATTGAAGACCCGCAGCAGCAATGGAATGTAGGCTTGGGTGGAAAAAAGATTTCATTTGATATTGATAAAACCAGGACAGTAACTAAAAGTGTTCCTGAGCATGTCGCTAGAATATATCAGGAATGTAAAAGTGTAACCGATGATAATTCTGATGCGCGCTTTAAAGCTGTAGACAAAATATTAGAGCAAAGTCAAAGTTCAAAAGGATTACTAAAAACCATCCTGCAAAAGATTGATGTATTGCATCTGTTCAGCAGAACTAAGGAAACAGCGGAAACGTATAAAAACTTTAAAAGTGAATTACAGGCGATTAAAGATAAGAGTGGGCATGATGAGACCATGCTAAACGATGGAGACGACAATACTCGAAAACCCCGTTGATTATTTTGTCTCAAGCCCAAAAATATATTAATGTAATTATATATTCATTAATATATTTTTGGGAGAGTTAGGATGACTCAGGATCTAGAAATCAATGATCTGATGCAATCTATTGGCAAAAAAAGCATCAAACTGATGGAGGCATTTAAAACCACCCCCCCTCAACTGCCAGATATGTTGAAAAAATACATTGATCTGCTGCAAAATTTTCAAACCTTTATTTCGCTGTGCATCGACAATCCAGAGGCCTTCTTGCAAATGCAGATGAATTACATGCAAGACGCCATGACTTTGGCCCAGGAGCAATTCAGCCACTGGCAGGAAGGCAAGCCAATGCCTATTACAGATAAACGATTCAGTGGCGAGGAATGGCTCAATAATCCTTTTTTTAATCTGCTGACCCAACATTATCTGCTGGCCACAAAACATTTGAGTTCGCTGGTGGACAATCTGAAGTATGATGATGAAAAGATGAAAAAACGCATGCAGTTTTTTATCCAGCAATATCTCGATGCCTTATCGCCTGCCAATTTTCTTCATACCAATCCACAGCTTATCGCAGAAACCCTGCAAAGCGAGGGCAAAAATTTATTAAAAGGCTTGCATAATTTTCTGACTGACATTGAGTCAGAATCAGCCAGACTGGTTATCAAAATGACGGACACGCAGGCTTTCAAGGTAGGTGAAAATCTGGCTACCACGCCAGGCAAGGTCATATATCGAAATCATATGATGGAATTAATCCAGTATGCGCCACAGACAGAAAAAGTAAAAACCATCCCTTTGTTAATTATCCCGCCCTGGATCAACAAATATTATATTCTCGATTTAGGCGAAAATAACTCTTTGGTGCGCTGGCTGGTTGAACAAGGCATCACCGTGTTTATCATATCCTGGGTGAACCCTGACTCGAATTTCGCTAAAATCAGCTTTTTTGACTACCTCAATGACGGGGCACAAACAGCGATTGATGTCATCAAAAAACAGTTAACTGTAAAAGAAGTGAACACCCTGGGTTTTT
>JAGXGR010000018.1 GCA_024636645.1 Legionella sp. | reverse complement strand
CGAAAAAAAACTGTCTTTTTAACTTTTACGCTACTTCAACTGGACCGTGATTTTAACTGTTCCGCTTCCTGACGGTCGCGGCTCGGTTAGATAGCAGCCCGGTCGTGGCTATTCCCGGCTCGGATCAACCGGATCATAACCAAATGGAAATGGTACTAGGTAACTGCTTTGCAATCCAGTTTACGACTTTGGGCCATCAAGCGTAGCTATAAAATCATTGACTTCTTTCGGACTGAGTTCATAAGAACGTCCTCGCGCCAAGGATCGCGGCATGGTTAATTTACCGTAGCGAATGCGTATCAAGCGGCTGACTTCAATCCCTTGGGATGACCAGAGTCGTCTGACCTCGCGATTTTTACCTTCATTAAGAATGACGTGATACCAGGAGTTCGACCCCTCGCCTCCGCGATAGTCAATTTTTTGAAACTTAGCAATGCCATCTTCAAGGGTCACACCGCTTAACATGTTTTTAATGGCATCAGGGCTGACCTGGCCATGCACTCTGACGGCATACTCTCTTTCAAGTCCAAATTTGGGGTGCATCAGTCGATTGGCCAATTCTCCGTCATTGGTAAACACTAACAAGCCGGACGTGTTTATATCCAGTCGCCCGACCTGAACCCAGCGACCTTGTCTCAATGCCGGCAGATTATCAAAAACGGTTCTGTCATGCTTCGGATCATAACGGCTGGATATCTCGCCAATAGGCTTATGATATAGCAGCACCCTTGTTTTTGATTTTCGGTTTAAAGGATTATTGATCAATTTCCCTTTAACGGCTATCTTGTCATTGGCTTTGGCTGAATCGCCCAGGGTTGCCAATTTATCATTGACCTTGATCCACCCCTTTTCAATCCACTGTTCCATTTCTCGCCGAGAACCCAGTCCTGCCTGGCTTAAGATTTTCTGAAGACGCTCACTGCTCATTTACTTTGCACTCTGTTTGTTTGATTTGTTCATTATCTACTAAAGATTCGGTGTTGTCAGGTATTAATGGTAATTCATTTAAACTTTTTAAATTAAAATGATCAAGAAAAACCCTCGTTGTAGTATAGACAGCGGGTTTCCCTGGCACATCTCTGACACCGGCTATGCGAATCCAGTTGCGATCAAGCAACGTTTTCATGATGTGTGAATTGACAGAAACGCCCCTGATTTCTTCGATATCCGCACGCGTCACAGGCTGTTTGTAGGCAATGATCGCCAGCGTTTCCAGGAACGCTTTGGAGTATTTAGCCGGTTTCTCAACTTGCATTCGAGCAATCCACGGACTGTATGCGGCTTTTGTCTGAAAAATATAGCCGCTGGCAAGGCATTTCAGCTCGATGACGGACGTTTGATAATCCGCTTGTATTGCAGCCAGTATTTGCTGCAATTGCTCTAATGTGGGCTTTTCAAATACCTCAAACGCCTGTTGCATTTTTTCAAGACTCAGTGGCCTGCCTGAGCTCATGAGCAAGGCCTCTATGATTTCTTTTAAGGTCATCTCATCCATTGCCGGTAGCCGTCAAATAAATCGCTGTATAAGGTTGTGCCTGGGTGAGTGTCAGTAAAGACTGTCGAGCCAACTCCAGAATTGCTAAAAAAGAAACAACCAATCCTGCACGACCTTCTTCAAAAGAATACAAGTCACTGAATTTGACAAATTTTTCTTTTTGCAGCGCAAGTAATATTTTACTCATTCTTTCTTTAATGGAGTAATTTTCTCGAGAAATATGATGATCCTGCTGATGCCCTTCTCGAATCAGCAATTGCTCATAGGCTGTCAATAAATCAACCAGGTTTAATTCCGGCTCCGGGTTGATGACTTCAGGATTATCGCTTTGCAGTTCAATGAGGAAAACGTCTCTATCCTGTCGAGGGAGCTGCTCTATACACTCTACGGCTATCTTTATTTGCTCATAAGCCTGCAGTCTCCTGATAAGCTCAGCCCTTGGGTCAACATCCTCCTCCTCTTCTTCAAAAGAGGTTAAAGGCAAAAGCATGCGTGATTTGATTTCTGCAAGCATTGCGGCCATGACCAGGTATTCAGCCGCCAACTCCATCCGCTGATTTTCCATTAAATAAATATTTTGTAAATATTGTCGGGTAATGCTGACAATCGGGATATCCAAAATATCTATATTTTGTTTTTTGATAAGATAAAGCAGCAAATCAAGGGGGCCGGTAAAAGAATCCAGTAAAATTTCAAGCGCATCAGGCGGGATAAACAAGTCTTTAGGGAAATCCGTGAATTGTTTTCCTGCAACATACGCTTGAACAACCGATTTATCAACCGTGTCGATTTGCATTAATAATCCAGTCCCATCACTTCTCTTACTGTGGTCAGGGTTTTATTGGCTTCTTCACGGGCGGCCTCACTGCCATCAGCAACCAGGCGTTTAACAGAGCTGATGTCGCTTTCATAATCTTTTATAGCCGCCTGAATCGGTTGCAATTCTTTGTTAATGGCATCAACCACCGGACGCTTGCAATCGATGCAGCCAATACCCGCCGTGCGGCAGCCTTTTTGTACCCAATCCTTAACGTCTTCATCAGAGTATATTTTATGCAATTGCCAGACAGGGCATTTTTCCGGCTCACCCGGATCGGTTCTTTTTACCCGGGCAGGATCCGTTGGCATGGTTAAAATTTTCTTTTCAACCACTTCAGGCGCTTCACGCAAGGTGATGGTATTGCCATAGGATTTTGACATTTTCTGACCATCAATGCCGGGCATCTTTGCGCATTCAGTTAATAAAGGCTGAGGCTCTGCCAGAATGATTTTACCTGTACCATCCAGATAGCCCAGCAAACGCTCTTTATCCCCAATAGACAAGTTATGCTGATTCGCTATCAAGGCTTTGGCGGTATTTAAAGACTCCAGGCAACCGTCTTGTTGAAACTGTCGACGAAGCTCGCTATAAATTTTGCCGTTTTTCTTGCCCATTTTTTTAATGGCTTCCAAAACCAGCTGATCAAAGTTGGGTTCCTTGCCATAGATATTATTAAAACGTCGGGCGACTTCGCGGATTAGTTCGATATGCGCGACCTGATCCTCACCAACGGGTACCAGATTTCCCTGATACATCAGCACATCAGCGCTTTGCAATAAGGGATAACCCAGAAAACCATAAGTAGCCAGGTCTTTTTCTTTTATTTTTTCCTGCTGATCTTTATAAGAAGGCACCCTTTCAAGCCAGCCCAGTGGGGTAATCATCGATAATAATAAATGAAGCTCTGCATGCTCAGGCACCCAGGATTGAATAAATATCTTGGATAAACCGGGATTAACACCGCAGGCGAGCCAATCAATAACCATATCCCAGAGATTCTGCTCCATAAACCCGGGCTCATCATAGTGGGTTGTTAAACCATGCCAGTCTGCTGCAAAGAAAAAACAATCGTATTGATGTTGTAATTTTGTCCAGTTTTTTAATACGCCATGGTAATGGCCCAAATGCAGTTTTCCGCTAACCCTCATTCCCGAAACGACACGTTTATTGGGAGTAAATAAAGCTGACATCAATTTCCTCAATTCTATTAAATCTACAAAAAAATCACCTGAAAGGCTCAGGATCACCTCGACCTTCTCTTATTATCTCAGGGTAATCCCCTGTTAAATCAACCACCGTGGTTGGCATGTGCCCACAATTACCGCCATCAATAATCAAATCGATTTGATTGCCCAGGATATCTTTAATTGCATCAGGTTCGCTTAACGGAATGTCAGCACCCGGTAAAATCAGCGTAGAACTCATCAGAGGCGCATCAAGACAATCCAGCAAAGACAAGGTAATCACGCTCTCAGGAACCCTTAAGCCCAAGGTTTTGCGCTTGGGATGGATCATGAGCCGAGGTACCTCAGAGGTTGCATTAAGAATAAAGGTATAAGAACCCGGGGTGAATGCTTTCAGTAACCTGAAAATAGGGTTTGATACTTTGGCATAGGTTCCAAGATCTGATAAATCACGGCAAACCAGTGTCATGTTATGATGCTTGTCCAACTGACGCAGTCTTCTGATGCGCTCCAATGCGGACTTGTTGCCCAGGGCGCAGCCGAGCGCATACCCGGAATCAGTCGGGTAAACGATAAGCCCGCCGTTGTCTATGATAGATACTGCTTGTCTGAGTAGCCTTGCCTGCGGGTTATCTGGATGTATTGCAAAAATCTGGCTCATAAAATCCCCTGTGTTAAATCCCATTGACTCCATATAGGAGTACAGTTTAGCGGTCATTTAGCTTGTTCTCCAAGAGATATTCTTGATAAATCATCGCCATGAAAGTCAGAACCGCTGGATGCCAGCAATTCAAAACGAATGCAAAGCCCGGTCATTTCCTGGATTTGCGGTCCGGTCATTTCGCCGGAGATCACTTCCAGTCCCGCACCGCCTGCCTGTTTGAATAAAAGAATTAATTCATGCAGTTTTGTTCGAGTCAAACCGTATTTCAAGGGATGGGCTATAACCGCCTGGCCGCCGGCGTTATTAATGCTTTCTACCGCTTCTTGAATACTGATCCATGCCGTTGGAACATAAGCTGAGCGTCCACGGCCCAGATACTGTTTGAAAGCGGCTTGAAAATCTTTCACTTTATGTTCATTGAGCAGCACTTGAGCAAAATGAGGCCGCCCCACCCTTTCATGGCCCGCTATAGTGCATGCTTTTTCATAGGCATTATTAATGCCATGCTGCTCAAGGGCTCTGCCGATTTGTTTGCCGCGATTAATTCTAAGTGTGTTTTGTTGTTGAATCGTTGAGTCAAGATTTTTATAATCCTTAAGGTTCAAACCGAGAATGTGAATAATATGCTTTTTCCAGTTTACACTAAGCTCTATACCGTTAATAATTTGTATGTCTGCTGCCATTTTACCGGCAAGCAAATGAAGCGGCTCCAGGCCTTCTGTGGTATCGTGATCAGTCAGGGCCAGGAAATGCAGGCTATTGGCCTGGGCTTTTATGAGCAATTCCTCAGGGCTGTGTTTTCCGTCGGAATAGTAACTGTGGCAATGAAGATCAATCATTTATCGCGCTTAAAATTTGAAATCTATATAATTAAGTATAGTATAACAAAGCTTTAACATTCACCCAAACAATTGAGAGATTATGCTAAAAGATGATTTTATGAAAGGCATGTCATTTTTGCTGCTCGCACAAATACTGGTCGCTTTAAATATCGTGGTTTCAAAAATTTTAGTGGCAACGATACCTGTAATGATTTTATTACTGATTCGTTTTTTCCTCGCCGCCGTTGTATTGTTACCCTTGCATTGGTTGACTGCAGCAAAAAAGACACCCGTAAAAACACATCTCTGTCGAATGACAAATAAAGACTGGCTTTTCATCGTAGCCCAAGGTCTTTGTGCAGGATTTTTATTCAATGCGTTGATGTTAGCCGGTTTGAATCTTACCGATGCCAATGTTGCAGGCATTATTACCAGCGCACTGCCTGCGATTATTGCCATCATGTCCTGGATAGTATTAAAAGAACGTATTTCCGCACAAAAAAGTCTTTGCGTTTTATTCGCAACGGCAGGGCTGGTTATTATTGCTGTTGATAAGCTGAAGAACGTGGGCATCAGTCACTCTTTTCTTGGCGATGCGATTGTTCTGCTGTCGTTGCTGCCTGAAGCCACCTATTATGTGCTCTGTAAATTACACACCAATAAACTGCCCATTTTTTTGACCTCATCCATACTCAATGGCATTAACGCGGTTCTTTTGCTTCCTGTATTGGGATTCATTCAATGGCAACCCGCTGAAATACCACTGCTCTACTGGTTTATTATATTTGTAACGGGCTTAAGCTCGGGGCTTTTTTATGTGTTCTGGTTTTTAGGGTCGCAAAAAGTTGACAGTATCATGGGTTCGCTCTCAACAGCCATCATGCCCGTGGCTACGGTCCTCATCGCCTGGGGCATTCTTGGTGAAAAATTGTCTGTGGTAGAGTTTGGAGGGATGAGCCTGGTTATTCTTTCAATATTCATGTATGCCAGACGCTGACAAGGTTATAAGTATTTCAAATTAGTATTATATACCCACGGCTCCAAATCATCTATCGCAAAAACATGGAAAACATTCAGCAGCATCTTCTCTGTGCGCGTCATTTGGCTTGGATTAAAATAAGCATGGATATGATTTTGATGTGGTTTCATCAAAGATAGATGCGCTTGTCGCCAGTCAGTCAGTTTTATTTTCAAAGAATGCAAATCAGAGCGATCGGCTTCGCTCAATAAAAATTTCAAGCGCTTTAACGCATCGATTTTAATGTCGCTGGGGCTAAAAAAACGCTGGCAAAGGTAGTACTTGAGCGTATTGCTATGAAAAAAAGAAAGCAGGTCCAGTTCCTCTTTAACAAGTGAAATGGCCCCGTTAATCAGTGCTTCTACACCTTGTGTAGAAAGTGGGGTATTTTGTTCCAATTTGCCTGGGATCATAAAAGCATTCAGTACAAAAAAGATGTATAATAACACTTAAATAATCAAAATATAATTTTTTTTCGTATATTTGTATATAATGCCCATTTTGAACTATCCTATAATTAAATAAACCAAACATGTCGAGTCCCTTGAGCAGTAGACTTTATAAAGAAACACTTCAATTGCCTGAGTTTAATAATATTAAGCTGGCAAATCTTTGCGGCGAATTTCATCAAAATATCGCCCTTATCGAGAATTACTTTAATATTAAGATTAAATTCACTGATGATCGGGTGATTCTCAGCAGTATGGATGCTCAAAATCTTAATGAAGTGAAACAATTAATTGCAAATTTATACGCCTTGGCTCATCATCCCATTCGGGCAGATGACATAACACATTTATTATCAAAGGATAAACAACAATCAATGACTCAACAGATAAAACTTAGCAGAAAAACCCTTTCCCCGAGAAACAGCATACAAGCCGAGTATTTAGAGGGTATTGATAAACATGTTATCAGCTTTGCCGTTGGCCCTGCGGGTACGGGTAAAACCTATCTTGCTGTAGCCAAGGCCATTGAAAAATTTGAAAAGGGTGAAGTTCAACGACTGGTTTTTGTCCGTCCTGCGGTTGAAGCCGGTGAAAAACTCGGCTTTTTACCCGGTGACCTTGTGGAAAAAGTATTACCCTACCTTCGGCCTATTTATGATGCACTTTATGAAATGGTAGGGTTTAAAGACACCCAAAAACTGATGCAAAGCGATGTCATCGAGGTTTTACCTCTGGCCTTTATGCGAGGCCGCACATTGAATGAGGCCTTTATCATCCTCGATGAAGCTCAAAATACAACCGTGCTTCAAATGAAAATGTTCCTCACACGTATCGGTTTTGGTTCACAAACTGTAGTTACTGGTGATATGACACAGGTTGATTTACCCAAGGGCACTGAGTCAGGGCTTGCACACGCCATCCATATTCTTGAACCCATCGATGACATCGGCATCCATCATTTCAGCAGTCGAGAGGTGGTAAGACACCCTCTGATTTCACGAATTATTGATTGTTATGACGATGAAATCGGGAAGAAAAAATAATGTATTATATTGACATTCAACAAACGTCCCAAGAAAGTCTTCCGGTAAGTCATCAAGACATCACTCAATGGGCCGAACTTGCTTTGAGAGATCAAGTGGCAAATGGCGAGCTGTCTATCCGATTGGTCGACAAAGAGGAAATAACTGACTTAAATAAAACATACAGGGATAAGGATAAAGCAACCAATGTCCTTGCTTTTCCATTTAAGTTGCCTGAGATTATCGAGCTTGATACACAACTGCTTGGGGATATTATTATTTGCCCCGAAATGCTGGTCGAAGAAAGCGAAGACCTGTCCATTCCCTTAAAACAGCACTGGGCACATATTGTGATACATGGTGTATTGCATTTATTAGGGTATGACCATATTAAAGATACTGATGCCAGGAAAATGCACGCGCTTGAAGCGAAGCTGCTGGCAGACATCGGTTTTGATAATCCATATGAAGGAGAAGATGAGATCCATGACTAAAGATGATGAAAGTGATTCGTGGTTTGTTCGCCTGAAACAATTTATTCAGCGAGAACCGCAAAATCAGGATGATTTAGTCAGTTTGTTAAGAGACGCGAACCTGCGAGAACTCATAGATTCTGATACACTGGCTATGCTTGAGGGCGCCATTGCCTTCTCTCAAATGCGTGCCCGGGATATTATGCTCCCTAAAAATCAAATGACCTGTGTCAATAAAGATTTTGGTCTGGATGAGGTCATTCAGATTGTGGCCCAATCCGGTCATTCAAGATTTCCTGTTACAGGCGATAACAGCGATGAAATTATCGGCATCCTTCATGCCAAGGATTTACTGCGTTTCCAACAAAATCATATGGAGGAATTTGATATAGAAGATATCAGCCGCCAGGTGATGTTTGTTCCAGAAAGTAAACGGCTCGATAGCCTTCTCTCTGAGTTTCGAAGCAATAAGAACCATATGGCCATTGTTGTTGATGAATATGGCGCTGTTGCAGGTTTTGTCACTATCGAGGATATTATCGAGCAGATTATCGGTGATATCGAAGATGAATTTGACATTGACGAAGAGGCTTATATAAAAACGCACGGTGAGCAGCATTATATTATCAAGGCCCACACGCCCATTGATGAGTTTAATGAACAGCTTAAGGCAAATATCAGTGATGAAACGTATGATACCATTGGTGGTATCGTTATGGCGGGTTTTGGTTATCTGCCCAAACGCGATGAAACCATTATAATCAACAAATTTGAATTTAAAGTGTTAAATGCTGATGCAAGGCGTATTAAATTATTAGAATGTATCGACAGACGCCAGAAAAGAAATTCAACCAAAAACACTCAAGGACAATAATGACTAATAATATATTAATTATTGATGATGATGTCGAACTTACCGATTTACTGGTTGAATACCTTAAGCCTGAAGGGTTTGCTATCGATTGTGTCCATGATGGCGAATCAGGCGTAAAACATGCACTCAATCAGGATTATGATGCCATTGTGCTTGATGTCATGTTACCCAAACTAAATGGCTTCGAAGTACTGAAGGCCATCAGAGAACACTTGGAAACACCGGTTCTAATGCTAACGGCCAGAGGCGATGACATTGATAAAATCGTAGGCTTGGAAATCGGGGCTGATGACTATTTACCCAAGCCCTGCAATCCCAGGGAGCTGGTAGCCAGACTAAAAGCCATCCTGCGCAGAACACAAAAAACGCCTGCTCATCGCCCTGTGATTGAACTCAATGATATCGTCGTGGATTGCTCCAAACGTATTGTCACAGTGCATGGCAAACCGCTTGAGTTAACCAATGCGGAGTTCAATATACTTGAGATGTTGATTAAATCTCCCGGCCAGGCCTTTTCCAAAGAAGAACTGACAGAATATGCCCTGGGCAGAAAATACACGGCTTATGACCGCAGTATTGATGTACATATCAGTAACCTTCGAAACAAACTGGGCGAAAATAACCGTGGTGAACCCTTGGTAAAAACCGTTCGCGGTTTCGGGTACATGTTTAATGCGTAGTTTGTATTGGAAAATATTTCTTTCTTTCTGGCTGGCAACCATACTGATTATCATCACAACAGCCTGGATAACCAGCCAGATTGCCACAAAATCATCCATTCCTGCCCGTGAACAGCTTTTCATGGACAGCTATGCCAATGCAGCGGTTGCCACATTTGAGTCCGGGAAGCGAGAGGCTTTGGTCAAATGGCTGGAACAAACGGGCTTGTCTCGCCATATGGCTCTGTTTTTAATCTCCAGTACTGGAGAGATTATAGGAAGCCATGAAATCCCTGGGGACGTCAGAGAGATTTCCAGGGATTTGATTCAAGATCAGCTCCATGAAGGCATCTTTAAAAAAGGCAACATGATTGTCAGCCATGAAATTTTATCCACCTCTGGAAAAGCCTACCGTCTGGCTGCCGTCAGTGAAAAGCCCTTATCCAATTTTGTTGCCATTCCCTGGGGCGGCCTGACCATTCGTTTAACGATTGCGGTTTTTTTCAGTGGATTGATCTGCTACCTGCTGTCAGTCTATTTAACCCAGCCGCTCAGTTCTTTAAGGCTGGCAGCAAAATCTATCGCCACTGGCAAGTTAAGCACCCGAGTCGGTACATTCAGAGGGCATCATAATGATGAAATCGCCGAATTGAGCCGTGAGTTTGACAGGATGGCTGAAAAACTGGAAACCATGGTTAAATCCAAGGAGCGTTTATTGCAGGATATCTCTCATGAATTACGCTCCCCTCTTGCTCGATTACATATTGCCATTGAGCTTGGCAGAAATAAAACCAGTGAACTGGCTGAGGCAGAGTTTAACCGCATGGAGACTGAATGTAATCGTTTGAACATGCTTATCGGTGAAATTCTGGAATTTGCACGCCTTGACAAGTCAGTCACTCAACTCAAAATGAGCAAGGTTGATTTAAGTGATGTGTTAAATCGAATTATCGACGATGCCAATTTTGAGTATAGCGGGATAAACGTCCGGGCAGAAGCCAGGGATTTAAAAACATGTTATGCAATGGTCGATGAACGTCTGATTCACCGGGCAGTTGAAAATATACTTAGAAATGCCCTGAAATACTCTCCCTCCGAAAAACCGGTTATCGTGACGATGCATTGTAACTCGGAGAATAATAATATTGAAATTAAAATAAAGGATCGCGGCCCGGGCGTGCCTGAGGCTCAGTTGAAAAAAATATTTAACCCCTTCTATCGCGTTGACAGCTCCAGAGAAAAAAGAACCGGTGGCTATGGTCTTGGATTAGCGATTGCCTCCCAGGCTATCAAATTACATGATGGCACTATCACAGCTAAAAACAGGGAAAAAGGCGGATTGTGTGTGAGCATTTGTTTGCCGCTAAAATAAAGCTGCCTATTTCTCAAGCAACCATTGCAATTTCTGTCAATTAATTTATGATAACCGCATCGTATTTTTGGATCACTGCATTGATAAGTCACTTCAAAAAAATAGACAAGCTTAGTAATATTTTTTTTATTATGGGATTATTTTTTTCCAAGTTACATTATTTCCCCCTCTATTTCTTAAGCGGATTATTTAACCTGGTCGCCTTAAGCTTTTATTTACTGGGATATATAACCTGGCTGACTGCAAGTTTCTTACACCCGGACACCGCCATAAATGATGAAGAATGGTATGGTTTTGCTCAATTCAAACAGCAGTATTCTATATCTGCGTTAATTGGAACCGTTGCAACGGTATTGACGCTAGCAACATTGTTTTCCCAGATACTTATTCTTCCCAGCGCTTGGTTATTCCTTGTAAGTAACGTATTCTGGTGTATCGCTGAATACCATAAGTTAAAAAATCCGCCTGCTTATGGCGATTACAGCCACACGCAACAAACATCCTATTTAAATTATTGCATCACTTCTACAAGCTTAAGTTTTTTTGTAGCGGCAATGACCACCCTTACCTTTTGTATTCCTCCCACCGCCATCTTTACCGTACCTTTTTCTTTGCTGGTAGGAGCTGGCTTCAGTCTGGTCTCTTTCTATTATTGGCGAGATTATCGATTTGGAAAACATGAAATATGCAGCGTGTCTTCATTTCAAGCCATAGGCGAGTACATAGAGTTAGATGAAATAAATCAAAATCCAGCTTCCCGTTGTTCCGTCGACTTACCTTATACTGTCCTTTTCGCCGAGAGTCCTAAGATGGCAGCCAGTGCTGATGAAGCTGTGGAACCGGATGAGATGCATGAAAGTTCATTGAGCTTATGAATACAGTAAAGGAAAGTCCAAATGGCCGGAAAGGTACCCGAAGAAACAAATAGTATAACTATCAATCCATATGAGCACAACTCTCACACAGGCAAAGAAACAGCAGTTGTTAGATAGGATAGGCGTCAACTTAAGCATAATTGGACTAATTCAGGAACTATACAGGGAAAGATTATCTACAGATTGAACAATAAAAAATATATTTGCAGGCGGCATCCGTAGTTTCTTCCGTAACACTTAAGCTTTAATGAAAAAATATTCAAAGTTTATCTCGTTTCCGTTCGTGCTGAGGAGGCGCATCGTAGTTTCTGTGGCTTGGCAGGCAGGTCAGCGCGCAGGGTTTTTTTCTACCTGGTCATTCCGTTTTAGCGCCTCCTCAGCACGAGCAGGATCGAGGCAAACCTTATCATTTTTTACCGCCCTGTTTGACGTAAAAAAAGCTTTTTATTCAGCTTCCCTTAAGTTGACGCCTATGCGCCTGCGCAGGGACGACATTGTCTATATGAGAGTTACACCCATCCATGTCTCATTTTTAATTTAGTCATGCATTTATTATTGATAGTGTTATTTATAATTGTTATGCTGCTTCAATTTTGAATTATTTTCGAACCCATGCCTAAAAAAAATGCCCCGCCAACTTTAATGTATGAAACGGCAGTACTATCAGAACTTCGAATAACGCATCAGCCGGTTATTGGTCAATTACTGAATCGCACAGATCAAAGCGGGACTGATGACAACAATTCGCAGGAGAGTGAACGATCAGTACCTTCTTCAGAACCCAATGATGCTACAGATGAATTAAACACTGTTAAGGCTACAGCACCAACTGTTCCTATTCCAAGGAGGCGTGGTGCGAGTTTTCTTTCAAGAAAAGAGAGTTTAGATGCAAGACCCGGAAGACTTGGTGGCTCACAAAAAACCACCTTCCACGTTGGTTCTCAAGCGAGCGCCCCGAGAGAAATACCACCCAAAAATGACGCCCCACAATATAAAACAGCTCACTCTTATGATGGCCATAGTGCTACGGGCCAATTGCCTGGACTCGCTGAATTTCGAGCAACCAGGCTGGAAATAGAAGCGAATTTGACCGCTCCAATTCCAGAGCAACACCAAAAGTTACCTAAAGGGCGTCATCCATTAAGCAATAGCTCACATTCGAGTAGCAATTTATCATCTGCGACAGATTCAGGCGCTGCAACAAAACGAGGAAGTGACTACTCTATATTAGGTAAGTTGCGTCGTTATAAAAGTGCGCACTCTGATGGTGCTGCTCTGCAATCAGACACGGTTTCAGACAGGAGTGTGGATGTGTTCTCTGACGCTTCTTCTACTGATTCAAATGACACTCAGCTTCCAGAAAGACGTCCCTCCAGATTACGTCGATATAAAAGTGCAAATGCAGAAAGCACTTTTGCTTTCAAAAAAAACCGTTTCTTTCATCTCGGACTTGAATCGATAAAAACAACGTTAAGACCCGACTCAGAAGCCTTGGCTGGCAGCTTAGATAATCAAACACTCAAGTGCATCGAAAAAGAATTATATTCCATCAATACACGCCTGCTCGACTATCACTTATTGAAAGTAGAAAAAAAATCTTTTTCTCATGGCTTAAAAACTGTTACCGATGATTGGAATAACGAAGCAATAGTTAACCTTTCAAATATCTTAAAGTCGGCTAAACAACCTATCGCTGCTTGTTTGGATCAACGAATTGATGATGATGCCAAAGCGATGTTTGAAGATCAAAAAATTAATCTGGGGGAAGAAATTTTAAGATTGTTCGGTGAAACTGAAATTAAATATAATAAAGATACTAACAGACTGATAGGTACCAAACGTTATACTTTTGTCGATTGGAAAGGAGGCATGAATAATTGTCTCGCTATCCTCGAAGACAGAGAAACAAGCACTGATTTTGTCCTGAAAGGCGCTGAGATTGCATGCAATTCCATTCTAAATCAAACCTCTTTTCTTCATGCTTATGCTAAAGGGTTATCAGATCAAGCCACGCCTGGACAACTCGTATCAGATATCTATGAATTTATTTTTGTAAACGATATAGATAATTTCATACCAACGTATGATAATTGCGGTGGTTTTGGACAGGTCATTCAAATTGCGGCTTATTATAAAAATTGTGTCGATCTTAAAACGAAATATAACTTTAATAAAACTGAAGAACCAGACGCTGTTGCTATGGCAACCAGGGCTGCTCCGAGCATCAGTAATAATGATCAGAAAGCCAATCGCATCTATCATGCTGTACGCGATTGGCATGTTATCAGCAAAGGCCTTCTAAAACTCTTCGAAAAAGGGATTTACTTCACGGATATTAAAGGGGCTAATTTTATGGAGAACCCCCAAAATAATAGTCCAATGATTGTTGATTTTAAAACGGCTTTTGTGGCGAATAGCGATAGACCTAACATTATCAGAAAAATAGCCGATATTGAACTTTCGCCAGGTTATTATTATCAAGGCTCTATACGTGAGGACAATACAATTCCTGTCATTTATGTGATCTGTCAGGCGATTTTAATTTCATGTTACGAATCTATTACTGGCATCCGCTCTAATGATAGAGCGCAGTATATGGGTGAAAAAAAATGTCAATTTCTAGATTTAAATTCCCTCTGGGCGATGTATGGCGAAGAGATACCTTGTCTTCCGAGTTTTTTTATCCGATGGGAAACGATACTCAGCCCTGAGGAACCAACGTATCCTGATGATGTATATTTAAAAATTCTAATGAAGGACTTTGAACGATTAGCTCAGCGCTTAATGCTCCAGATATCTAGAACAAATCAGAATAATGCGCCTATTGAGTTTGACGACATAGAGAGTTTTGCTCAGGAAAATGCCGATGATAATAATACAAATGTTAAGGCGGTAATCCATCCATAATATGACCATGCCAATTTAAAAATAAATTCTGCCGGCGCGGGGATAGGTACCTTTTTAAGTGAAGATGTTAGTTGTTGATAATTTATAATCCTTAGGGCGAAAATGAATAACATAGAATTATTAAAAGACATATGGAAATCTCTTTATGACCATAAAATAAATGCCTCTGAAACAATAGAAACATTTTTTCATCGAGATTATGAACAGTGTATTAATGGTGTTTTTATGAATAGAACCCAATACATTCAACATGTGCTCGAACAACGAGAAAATATGACTATTGATTCCATTGATTACAAATACGTTATTGAAAAAGGTAACGAACTTTTCACGTTGTACTACCCCAAGGGAAAAAACAAAAACAATCTTCCTGTTGAAGCTGAAGTGATTGCGTATTGCTGCTTCTCAAAACAGCAAATATTAAAAATACATGGTCAAGTCCATATTATTCAAGGTGACTATGCCGATGTTGATATGAAGGGCTAGAGTAAGAGGCAGGCTGCTGTTAGGACCCAAAAGACGTGAGCTGTAAATTTTTACAGCTTACGTCTTTAGGGTTTAAGCTTTAGGTTGTTGATCTCTTTGATTCAGCAAAGGGCATTTCACTGCAACCTGCTCAAAGGCATTCACTACCATTTTTGTATCCCAGGCGCGATCAATGGTTGCCTGAATCACACCACAGGCGGCAAAATTGAAGTTTGTATTGGGGATCCAATAATAGCGATTGGCATCGAACATGACTTGAAAGGCCATTTGCGCAGTCCAGCCCGGTTGGTGCGCCAGCAAATAAAAAGCGCGGTTGAACACGCCGCTGGAAAAATGCACATCAAGCCCCTCATAATAATCGCTTGCTGTATCAATTGAATAGCCATCATCACTGGGTTTTTCCATATAACGTAACGGCTCGCCTGATAAAACTTCTTCTCGCCCGATACTCCAGTCCTTGCCATTCCAATACCAGGGATACAAGCGGCTTAAATAATCCCTCAAGGCCAGATCAGCCATGTCTGAAAACGCTTCATCCAATCCGCCGGATTGACCCTCATAAATCAAGCCTGAGTAATTGGAAGTGACATTATGCGTTAGTTCATGAGGTATGGTGGTTTGGCTCATGGGAGCGAACATATAATCGCCATTGCCAATCACAATTTGCTGATGGGACATGATCTTGCCATTATCATATACACTGCCAATGGCAAAGGCATTGTCCAGATTTGCGATATGTGTATAAGCTCGGATTGGCAAATCATCGCCAAAGGGCTTATCATCACCATACACTTGTTGATACATATCCAGTGTCGTTTGTGCAAAAAACATGGTGTCGTTAACCGGTGATAAACCCTCATGAACCGGTGCATACCCACCATCATCGAGATTGACATAGTGTGACTGCCTGTTACAGGGATAACGGAATGTTTTATATTTATTCTGCTCCAGGTCAGAGACGGGAAATAAATCCCAGTCAAACGCCCTGTTTTGTAAGTTAACCACTTCAAAATTTTTATTGGCCACGATACATTGCCCTTGGCTGACCGTGACATCAAAGCGACCCAATGCCTTATCTGCCAGGTTACCATCACCATATTGAAAGTCACTTGCCCGCGTTGCAAGACTGATATAGTTACCTCCAATCCCCTGGCCAATGCGCTGTGTATGCAACCCCTCAAAGGTTTTTAACACGCTGCCGTCATTGGCATCAATGATGGTATTGGGATGGGTCATCATTTGATTTTTCTTGTTAAAATAAGTCAAATGATAAGCCAGTTTTGCCAATCGACCCTCCACATAAATCACTTTTTTAATGGAGACCAGCTTGCTGTTTTCTGGAAGGTATTGCTTCAAAATATCTTCTGCGGCTAATTTCGACTCAATTGACGGTATATCCTTTTCCATGCCTTTGAACAGTTGCCCGCTAAAATGAACCGAACCAATTTTGTGCTCAATGATATGATAACCCCAAACCGGTAGTCCTTTATACATCAGCTGATAACGGATATGATCGTTTTTTTCATTGATTTTCAGTAGTTGATTATCGAATGCTTGTTTATTGATAGATGGGGGCAATTCGCCCCAAACGCTGTACATTTGAGCTGCATGGACCGCGCTGGGAAGCATCAAGAGAAATAAAATTTTTTTCATGTATTACTCCTGTTTACAACATCGAATGGTGAAGAGTACATTAATTCTTAACTTCTTTACCAGTAATTTTTTTGTACGAGGTAATTTTTGAAAGCGTCGTTGCGAGGAGTGTTGCGACGAAGAGGTAGGTTGGGCCTTGGCCCAACAAGAAAGTATTTCAGCCCAGAATTCTTGTAAAAAAATAATCATTAAATCTAAGCTGTGCTTTCACGGAATTTCATACAAGTCCAAACCACTATAATATCGTAGATTGATCATTCCAGTCACAAGCTACTTTTTCAGGATAGTACTTCATGAAAAATAAATGCGTTACGCCAAGCGTTTAGTCAGGTTATTGCGCGTTATCCATTCATAATTGATCAAAATTAAAATTAAAATTTGATCTTATTTCTTACTGTTCTTCAAGCAATAACTAGATTGTTGGGCCAAGGTCCAACCTACTTGTGTCACAACGATGCTTTCAAAAATTGTCCCGCACAGAAATACATGAAGGCTATCGCCGCAAAGCCAATCGAGTTTCTACATCTTTAAAACCAATTCGACTTTATTTTATCTTTTAAAGGAACAATCAGCAGTATCGTCTGAACAAAGCTCAATGCCTTTCCTTAACTCCTTATAGATACTCAACACGTTGTCTGTTATAAATTTATCCAAATGCGCTTGTTTATTTCTTTTAGCTGGACTATAAGCCTGCAGTAATCTGGAGAGTTGCTGATGGGTCTTTTCTCCAAGGTAAATGCCCGTTGTTGTATTATTGATGGTTTTATCTGTCAAATCATTATCAGAATTCAAAGGAGCGCTTCTTTCCAGGCTGTACATTTTATCAACAATCATTTGTAATAAGGATTTAGAATGTTGATTGAGGTCAGTTTTAGATTTGATTTTATTATTGTTTAAAGTCTCTTTGATGACCTCAAGCAAGGAGTAATAAACAGGAGGCGGATTGGCTTCATCCATTATGAGATTCAAATCATAAGATGCGTCTTTAAATATAGATGCAAACAAATCAGATGAGCGTATCTCATTGACGGTAGAAAAAAAACTGTTTATCTTAACGACAGGAATGCAATGGGGTCCGATTTTTACAAACGCATCGGAATGGATCAGATCGTTGCTATATTTCAGCATGCCCACCTCAATCACCGACTGTTTCACATCCTCCAGCAAACGTCTCAGCTGATCTCTTTGCATGTCAGTCATCTGTGTTCTGATCCCCTCAAGCCAGACATCTGCATTTTTATCAACCACATCGTTGGCCGACATGTTATCGTTACAAAAAAACTCCAAAAGCATCAGTTTCTCTTGCGCGCGTTCATTGCGTGCTGCAAACGCCTTCTGACTATACCACTTGTCTCTGATAATAGGATTTTCTTCCTGTTGCTTTTCAAAGCTTGTTGCCTGCGTATTACTCGAATTATTACTGAGTACCATGTTAACGGCCTCTTGCAGATATAAAGCCAGCGGCTCAGGTATGAACAATTTGTTCTCATCAGCAAAAAAATGATAAATAGCAGGCAGCAGTACCGTATCAAAAAGCAATCGTAATGTATCAACTTGTTCTGAGCGTAATTTGTAAAGCAACTGATCTTTGTACATATCCAGGATTATCAACAGTCGCGTATCGCTAATAAGCTCTTGTTGCTGGAGTTGCTTTAAACGCAACCCACTGCTGCGGTATAAACGGTTATAACACAGCGTGCTTCCGGCATATTTTTCCATCAATTCATCAAAGGATGCGGCTTTTATTTTTTTAAATTCGGCTGCTGCATCTTGCAGTATTATTTGCAGAGGCGCTTCTGATGCAGAAAAAAATCTGGCTGAACGCGGTCTTTGCCTAGATATCGAATGCGCTGCAATTTCTGTATGGCGGTGCTTTTTACAAAATAAGTTAAAATCAACAATGATGGCTTTCTTTTGTTTATTAAAATCTATTCCCTTGATGCCTTTTAATACAGCGTCTATTGCTTGCTGATCGTTTGTGACATCAATACATTTTTTATGACGCCCTGGGATCTGATAAAGACAGGTTGCCCTGTTTTTCACTTGATTTATTTCCCATAAAAGCGGTTGATCATTATGGGTTATGCGTTTGAAAAATACTTTCATTGGGTGGCCATAATTTATCAAAAAAATGAGTGTAAAAAATTCAACCGCATTTGTAAATGAAATTAGCAAAGTAATATTTCTGGCTACGGCATACTGTTAACGAATATTGTTCATTCGATTTTGCTGGAGACAAGATGTTTCTATTTTTCTTTAACAGTTTTGATTAACGCTGCTTACCGGGCAGCATACGCTCCAAAACATTATCCTTATCAATAAAATGATGTTTTAGAGCTGCAGCCACATGCAAACTGACAAAAGCAATAATAACCCAAGCCAATATTTGATGTGTTTCACTCATCAATCCAGCCAATGCTTTATTCGGTTCAATGCCTGGTAGAGGAACTTGAAACATTCCGAAGTAAACAGGGGCTTTATTTGCAGCTACCGATAACACCCATCCTGTTATAGGCATTGCAATCAATAACAGGTATAAACTGTACTGTACAAATCGAGACATGAATTTTTGCCAGCCTGGGATGCTGTCAGGCAATTTCGGCTTGCCTGTGATATGAATCCAGATAAAACGGACAATCATCAAAACAAGAACTGTCAGACCAAAAGATTTATGAAGCATGAATGCTGTTGAACGGTTGTGATTAGACAGTTCATCAAAGAAAAAAGTCACTGATAACATGATAATCACAACAACCGCTACAAACCAATGCAATAGTTTAGCTACGGGGGAATAACCCTGCCCTACTCCGCTTTTCATACATCCATCTCCTTATTGTAAATAGAGGGTACGCCATTTTTTGGAAATACCCTCTTTCCTTATTAATTCATCATTTCATCTTTTTCTGACATCTGAGCCGTCGTTTGAGTCAAATCCAAAAGCTCCCTGATAGCTACAAAGAACATGGTATAATTCAAGCTGATACTGGATTTTAAATCAGCAGAAATCCGTCGCCAACGCTCAATCAGTATTGCTTTTTTCTCAGCCCAAAGCTCCAGCGATTTCATGAAATCCTTTCGATTGGATTCCATATTGACGATGCCTGCAGTTAGCTGGCGTTGCTGCCAGTCCAAATCATCACGCAAAGCCTCCCTTGATAAAGACTCCCAATGGTTCTCAGTCGGATGCACAATGACTTGTGTTCGAATCCAGTCTAAATCAAGGAATTCTCCGATATTATAATAGACTTGAGCTGTTTTGATGATATCCAACTTGTTCTGATTGGCAATTTCAATGATATCCATTGCCGCAAATAGAGCACGGGTAGCTGTCAGTTCATGCGCTAACCCCTCCGGTATGCCATCATCAATATGTTCCTGCAGATGGGCGTAATAGGTGAATTTATGACCTTCACCAAATATTTCAGGCATGGATTTCTTTAACTCAACAACACCTGGCGAGTACAGCTTAACTGCCTTGCTGATGTTCAGATGGCTTCTTTGAGTACGTAAAAACCACCGGGTTATCCTTCGTGATAAGCGCACATACAGCAGCATCATTTCAATTTGCTTCTGTGCGGTAATGCTGGTGCCCAAGCCCTCAATCTGTCGCCATATGGTCTCAAGATCCAACACAGCCCTTGTAATCATGTAGGCTCGTACTATGGCAGAAACCGGTGCGCCTGTTTCATCCTGTAAGCGATAAACAAAGCTGAAACCCATTTCATTCATGATGATATTGCTTAATCGTGTAGCAATGATTTCTCGGCGCAATGGATGCTGTTCCATCTGTTTAGCGAAACGCTCCTGTAGAGGCCCTGGAAATGCACGGACTAAAAAACGTTTCAGATAAGTGTCTTCAGGCACATCGGAGGCTAAAATTTGTTCTTTTAAGATGGTTTTACTATAGCAGAGCAATACAGCAATGCCTGGTCTTGTCAGGCCTTTGCCGATAAGCTTTCTTTCCATCAATATTTTCTCATCGGGAAGAAATTCAAGGCTACGGTCTAACTTTCCTGAGCGCTCCAGTTCATTGATATAACGACTATGCAATTCTATGGAGCGAACCGATTGGGCGGCAGTTAAGCTGATTGCTCTGGTTTGTACATAATTATCGCGCAAGACCAGTGAGGAGACTTCGTCGGTCATTTGACTCAACAGTTCATTTCGCTGTTTATAAGTCAAATCGCCGCTATTAACGATACTGTTTAAGAGGATTTTAATGTTGACCTCTTTATCAGAGCAATTAACACCAGCAGAATTATCTATGAAATCAGTAAAGATTAGACCGCCTTTCAGGGCATATTCTGTTCGAGCCAATTGCGTCAAGCCCAGATTACCCCCTTCACCGACACATTTACACCGCAATTCTATTCCATTAATGCGTGTCGCATCATTGGCTCTGTCACCCACATCCAGATTGGTTTCAGCTGTGGATTTAACATAGGTGCCAATGCCTCCGCTCCATAACAGATCCACTTTCGCTTTGAGAATGATGCGTATCAACTCATTTGGCTCAACAACACTCTGTTTGATACCAAACATCTGTTTCATTTCTTTGGTCACGCTAATGGATTTCGCACTGCGGTTAAATACACCGCCGCCTTTGGAAATTAATTTTTTATCGTAATCCATCCAGCTTGAACGAGGTAAATTAAACAAACGCTCTCGTTCTTTATAACTGATTTCGGCATCAGGTTCTGGATCAATAAAAATATGAACATGATTGAAAGCTGCCTGCAATCTAATATGTTTTGATAACAGCATGCCATTACCGAATACATCTCCAGCCATATCACCAATACCAACGACCGTAAAATCTGTCGTATTAATATCGATATCCATTTCATAAAAATGGCGTTTGACCGATTCCCAGGCGCCCTTGGCTGTAATGCCCATTTTTTTATGGTCGTAACCAATAGAGCCGCCAGAAGCAAAGGCATCCCCAAGCCAGTAGCCATATTCAATAGCAATGGCATTGGCTATATCTGAAAAAGTCGCCGTACCCTTATCTGCGGCCACGACGAGATAGGGATCGTCCTGATCATGACAGATGACTTCGAGCGGTTTAATCACATTGCCGTTTTTCAAATTATCTGTGATGTCCAGTAAGCCACGGATAAACTGCTGATAACAATGAATGCCTTCAGCAAGTATCTCTTCTCGGCTGCCATTGGCTGGCAATTGCTTAGGCACGAAGCCCCCTTTGGCACCGCTGGGAACGATAACCGCATTTTTGACCTGTTGTGCTTTCATCAGGCCCAAAATTTCTGTACGGAAATCTTCTCGTCTGTCAGACCAGCGCAAGCCCCCTCTGGCCACTTTTCCGCAGCGCAGATGTACGCCTTCGAATTGAGGAGAATATACAAATATCTCATACATCGGATAAGGACGAGGAACCAAAGGAATGGTTTTACTGTTTAATTTAATGGAAATATAATCAGTATGTTGTCCGCCGTCATCTGTTTGATAAAAATTTGTGCGCAAGGTGGAGCTTATCGTCTGCACGTATTGCCTGATGATTTTATCTTCATCCAGATTGGATACATCATCAAGATCAGTTAAAACCTCACTGACCAGGCTATTAAATTTAATTTCATCATGCAATACGGGATTAAATCGCAACTCAAATAACTGAACCAGTTTCTTAGCAATCTTTGAGTTATTATTTAATGCATGTTCAATGTATTCCTGACTGAATGCAATACCAATCTGTTTAAAATATTTTGCATAGGTCCGGAGAACCGCCACTTGACGCCAGTTTAAACCCGCCGCAAGAACCAGACGGTTGAAATTATCATTTTCCACCTTGCCAAACCAGGCGTTGACGAAAGCATTTTGAAACAGTTCTTTGATGCCATCTATTTCAAATTGAACGCCGTGCGTGTATTGCATGGAAAAGTCTGTCACCCAGGTAATTCGGCCATCATCAAATTTCAATTGATAAGGTCGCTCGCTAAGTGCTCGCAATCCCATGCATTCCAATATAGGTAAAACATCGGACAGCGGAATGGTTGTATCGTGTTGATAAATTTTAAATCTGAACTGGCTGACTTCCTCGTCAAGAGGACGGTAAAAATTCATTCCCAGAGGAGCATCATCATTTAGTTGTTGGATATGCCTGATATCATAAACCGCGGTTCTGGGTGAAAAATGTTCGCAATAAGCGATGGGAAAGGCATTTTTGTACTGTCTGAACAATTGATTAGATTGCTCTTCGCCATAGGCTTCAGAAAGATAATATTGCAAATCATCCGTCCAGGATCGACCGGCCTCGATAAGTTTTTTCTCAATTTCTTTCAAATTATATTCGGGTACATTCTTGGGGTTGATGCGGATAATAAAATGAATACGCGCAAGAACGGATTCTGAAAAGCGTGTTGAGAAAGTAATTTCCTGTGCATTGAAACTGTCGGCAAGAATTTCCTGCATGTCTTGTCTTAATTCCGTATTAAACAGTTCCTTTGGCACAAATACCAGACAGGATATAAAGCGGCTGTAGACATCTTTTCTTGCAAACATACGTATTCGCCGTCTTTCCTGCATATGGAAAATACCCATGGCGATTTCAAGCAACTCATCCTCATTGCCTTGAATTAAATCATCTCTCGGCAGGGTTTCAAGAATATTCAATAAGACCTTGCCCGCATGGCTGTGATGGTCCAGACTGGATTTTTCCATCACCAGGGCGACTTTTCGGCGTAAAAAAGGAATATGTTTGGGATTGGTGTTATATGCAGCTGAGGTATAAAGACCGATGATTCTTCGCTCGCCAATGACCTGTCCTTTTTTATTAAAGCGTTTGATACCAATATAATCGGTGTAGGCATCACGATGGACACTAGCCAATGTATTGGTCTTGGACATGACCAGCGTACGCGTTGAAAGGGTTAACTCGCGGGCTTCAGGTGTCATAGCAGATATACTTCGAGCACTTGATTTGCTCAAGCCTTCCCTTAACACACCAAGGCCGGTTTCAGGTATGGATTGTAATATGGTTTCCTTGCCTTTCTGTACCAACTCATAATCCCTGACACCAAGAAAGGTAAAATGATGATCTTCTATCCATTTCAGAAAAGCCTTGGTTTCCTGTAACTCGACACCATCAACGCTTTTCGCTACCGTATCCAGCTCTTCAACGGCATCGCGTACTTTTTTGCGCATTTTAGACCAGTCATCTACAACCACACGATTGTCTTCAAGAACCCGCTCAAAATTGCGATGCATTTCCTCAAGTACTGCCGGATCAGTCTGCCGATCTATCTCTATAAAAAGAGCGGCTTCCGTTTGAATATCGGAGGATTGTTTCGCACTGTGGGCGTGACCATTTCTTGGCAATATTTCCTGCACATGGTTTTTCTCATCGCGCCGGACTTTCAGACCGCCTATGTGCATAATCAGATGGGATGAGAAACCCATTCTTCGGATTGCCATACGGATTGAATCAACAAGAAAAGGCATATCATCAGCAATGATTTCGATAACCGTATGTGTTGTCTGCCAACCATGGCGTTCAAAATCCGGATTATAAATTCTAATCTTGGTCTGATGAGGTGAGCGCTCAGAGATTAAAGACCAGAAATAAACAACAGCACCGTATAAATCATCAATATCCCATTCATTTAAATCATCCATTGCCACAGTGCTGAAAAACTGACGAACAAATTCAGCACAGTTTTTCAAATGATCGCCAGACATTTTCTGATTTAAACGCTCAATGACCGCTTCAATAATCAGATCTTTGCCTTCTTCAAATTTATAGGACATTTTGTACCCCATTGAACCTTAAAAATATTGCGGTGGATTATATACCCAACGTCCTTCAAAATGCGAGTTTTATGCTTTTTCTTTTCCACCCTGCTTGAGGTTAAAAAACCCCGCGGGGGAGCGGTCATTACTCGCTTTAGAACGAAAAATAAAGGCACCTGAAAACTCGCATTTTGAAGTAACCAGGGTTTATACCCATTACAGATAACATTTCGAGACATATCATAGCATTTTTTAAAAAAAATGTTGAGTAAAAAATTCCCAAAGAGTGTATTAGTCTATCCAACGTCATTCGATACAGACTTGCGTACCGTCATGAACCCAGTTTGCCAGCTGAACAATATCTGAATTTCGCATACGAATGCAACCGTGCGAGCCAGGTATTCCCAGTATTGTACTGTCGGGCGTGCCATGGATATAGATATATCGGTCAAAGCTGTCAACGTCCCCGCCAAGGTTTCGACCGGGCTCCAGGCCTGCAAGCCTCAAAATACGCGTCAGAATCCAGTCTCGATGAGGGTATTGCCGGGCTAATTGAGGGGTGTAGATTTCGCCGGTCCATTGCCTTGCGATAAAAACCGAGTTGGGTTGATGCTCTAAACCGATAACAGAGTGGATTTGATGCCAGCCCCTGGGCGTACATTCGCTGTCAAGCACTTCGCCCAGGCCGTTTTTGGCTGTAGAAACAACATAGGAAAGGCAAAGCCTGTTATTTTCATAACAATACAGTTCCTGTGCCTTTGTGGAAATAAATAACATCTTATAACGCATTACATTTTATAACTCATTAACCACGATCGTTTTGGTATTCACAAATTCAAGAATACCCTCTCTTGACAACTCCCGTCCATACCCTGATTGCTTGATGCCCCCGAAAGGTAATCTGGGATCGGATATGACACAGGAATTGACAAACACCGTACCGGAGGCAATATCCTCAAGGGCTATTTTTTCACCTTTCTCCAAGTCCCGGGTAAATATTCCTCCTCCCAAACCAAAAGGGCTCATATTGGCATAACGTATCGCCTCAGCTTGATCTTCGACTGTGATAACAGAGATGACCGGCCCGAACAATTCCTCATCAAAGGCAGGCATGCCCGGTTTAACCTGTGTCAATAAAGTGGCCGGGTAATAAAACCCTTTTTTATTAGGAATTTCACCGCCACAGAGCAGTTTCGCCCCTGCCTGCACAGATTTCTGTACCTGTTGATGTAATTCATCCCTCAAGTCACCTCGGGCCATGGGTCCCATTTTGGTATCTTCTTTCATAGGATCATCGGTTTGATAATCTTTTACCAAGCGTTCTATTTTTTCAATCAGATCTTCTGCAATGGTTTTAACGGCCAAAATACGCTTTGGAGAAATGCAGCTCTGACCGCTGTTATTAAGACGATAGGTGACGATGGCTTTTGCAGCGGCATCCAGATCCGCATCTTCCAGAATCAAATAGGGATCGCTTCCACCCAATTCCAAAACCGCCTTTTTGAGGTGTTGTCCGGCATTAGAGGCCACGGCCTGACCTGCAGTTTCACTGCCTGTCAAGGTGACGGCGATGACTTTTTCATTTTCAATGACCTTGGCAGCCCCGTCATTATCCAGGATTAAATGCTGGAATAAATGTTCAGGAAAACCCGCTTCCAAAAAAAGTTCGGCAATTTTATTACCGGTACCAGAAGAAATAGGGGCATGTTTTAATAACGCTCCATTTCCTGCCATGATGGTCGGTGCGGCAAATCGAAAGACCTGCCAAAAAGGATAATTCCAAGGCATGATGGCAAATACCACACCCTGGGGTTGATAACAGACCTTGCTGATTTTCCATTCCGTTTCAATACGTTTGGGTGCGAGATAAGTTTCTGCATGTTGGGCATAATGCTCACAAACCCAGGCACATTTTTCAATCTCTGAGATACTGCTGCTGATGGGCTTGCCCATTTCTTTAGTGATTAGCATGGCTAATTCTTTCTTTTGATCTTTAAGTAATTGTGCCAGTTGGTTCATTAATTTTTTTCTTTGATTAAAATCTGACAGTCTCCATGATTGATAAGCAATATGTCCTGCATCAATTTTAGCCTGGATTTGTTCATCGTTTAAAATCAGATATTCCTGGATGATTTCTTCAGTAGACGGATTAATCGTTTGAATTTTCATATGTTCCCTCATTTGTTTTATTTATTGTATCAATTGTAGTTGATGAATTTTGCCAGGCCAAATATATCGGCGATTTATTTATCAGACTCCTTGCTTTGCCTTTTTAATTATTGATACTATTTAAATTTTGTTGAAATCTGTTGTTTCAGCAAGCGAATATACTTATATTGCTCTAAGAATTAAGAATTATAATAACAACTCTAGGATGGCAGATGACCAATACTACTCGTGAATTTCATATTGCACACTACCTTGTCGCATGGGCCGTGCATTTATTTACAGCAAGCGCGGCATTTATTGGCATCTTAACCCTGATTAAAATTTTTCAACAGCAATATATTCATGCTTTATGGTTTATGGGTGTTGCCGTAGTTATTGATGCGGTTGATGGCAGCCTGGCAAGGCTGGTAAAGGTAAAAAAGGTACTTCCCCGCATTGACGGAACGCTGCTGGATAATATTGTTGACTATCTGAACTATGTCATCACGCCCTGCGTATTTTTATATATTAAGTCAGACATGCTGCCAGTAAACCTGGTTTTTCCGATCATTTTCTTAGTTACCATTACCTCTGCTTATCAATTTTGTCAGGCAGACGCAAAAACGCCGGATCATTTTTTCAAAGGCTTTCCCTGTTACTGGAATATCGTCCTGTTTTACATGTTTATACTTGATACCTCAATGTGGGTTAATACCTTTTTATTGCTGTTGCTCTCTGTTCTTATATTTGTGCCTATAAAATATGTTTATCCATCAAGGCTGGATTATTTAACAGAATCAAAATGGTTAAAGGTCGTTATGCACGGCTGTTCTATCCTGTTTGGCATCAGTGCCGTATTCATTTTGTTAAGCTACCCTGAAGTTGACCCCATGTGGTTGTCAATCTCTCTGGCCTATGTCGCCTTGTACCTGGCATTGAGTTTTTATCGCACGTATTCACCAATGATTAAGGCAAAAATAGCTGCTAACAGACAGCAATCCGGCAAATGATTTTGAGGTTAATATGAATATTTTAAAAAAAACAACGCTTATCATATTATTGAACCTGTTTGTCATGAATGCCTCCGGCGCAAGCGTTTATCCCAAAGGTTGCGAAGTGAAAGGGTTTGCGTTTATTGGAAATTATCTGGTATTAAATGAAACAGGTGATCAAACCTTTTATCTGATACAAAATGTCAGCAATGAAAAAATTGAATTGCTTCGGCATGAAACACGCGAAGTCTTTATGAGCCCGACTTTACAGGCACATATTGATAAGTCAAACTGGGCAGCCTTTGCTTCTGATGTCCGCGATTTGCATTTCAAATGCTTTACTCATAGTAATAATAATACAGCACTGGTAAATTGCCGTGATGTATTGGATATATGCCAATACCCGCGGGTCAAATTTGCTTTAAGTAATATGGGAAACTATTGGGTTTCAGTGAATAAATCTCAATCTCGGGTGATAAAGGATGCCATTGCAAAGGGAATATTATTACGATGGTAGGCAGTTAAAGAAAACTTGGGAAAGGTTTTTTATACTGCTGGGACTTTTAGGAGGGGTTGCAGTTTTATACAGTACGGGATTAAAAAACCCTCAACCCGGCTATATTATAGGATCTGCTTTTTTATTGGTAGTTGCCATTCACTACAAGCTGATATATTTCATTGCGCTTGAAATGATATTAATCTCTGGTCATACAGCTATCCTGTTAGGGATAGGACCTAATATACAAGTGGCCTTGCCTTGTTTGTTATCATTTCAACTTTTTATCTATTTTCTGATGACCGGTCAATTGAAAAATATTTATTTATTGATCGGTATCAGCGGGATTGCTTTATTATCCATTGGTTTTGCCTATAATAATGATTGGATTTTCTTTTTGGGAAGCATGGCTATTGGTATTTATGCCTTTTATAAGGCAATCAGAGGAACCAAACCCTGCTACCTATGGGCTTTTCTTAATCTTACATTTGCAATGGTAAGCATATACAATTTATTGATTATTTAATTAACGGGAGTTAACATGGTAAAAACCGTATCTAATATGCTTCCTCTGGGAACACAGGCACCAGCTTTCACCTTAAAAGATGTCATTACCGGGGAACAAGTCAAACTGTCCAAAGCACAAGGAGTGAATGGAACGGTCATTATGTTTATCTGTAATCACTGCCCCTATGTCAAACATGTCAATGCAGAGTTAACAAGGCTGGCCAATGATTACAAAGAAAAAGGAATACAATTTATTGCCATCAACTCAAATAATGTTGAGCAATACCCTGTTGACTCTCCTGAAAACATGATAATCACGGCCTCAGAAAATCAATACCCTTTTCCCTACCTGTTTGACAAAACACAGGAAGTCGCAAAAGCCTATCATGCCGCATGCACGCCTGATTTTTATTTGTTTGATGAGAATTTGGAGCTGGTTTACAGAGGGCAACTGGATGACTCAAGACCGGGCAACCACATTCCCGTAACCGGCCAATCATTAAGAGATGCTTTAGAGAATCTGTTAGATAATAAACCCATTAGCCCCGTTCAAAAACCAAGCTTGGGTTGTAATATTAAATGGAAAAATGATTAATGCATAGACTTCGAAATTTTATCATCCGAGTTGTAAAACATACTGCAAAAAAGCCATTATCTGATTAACCATGGGCTTTAACGGGTGCAACGCTCACATAGGCAAAGAAACAAGGGAGACTGAATAAAAAGCTTTTTTTTACGTCAAACAGGACGGTAAAAAATGATAAGGTTTGCCTCGATCCCCGTTCGTGCTGAGGAGGCGCTAAAACGGAATGACCAGGTAGAAAAAAGCCCTGCGCGCCGTCTCGAAGCATACACCAGCACCGCTTTAAGGCAATTTTTCAATGAATAATATATCTGAATTTTCTCAAAAGACGAGTTTCAGGTGCCTGTGTGTATGCTTCGAGACGGCGCGCTGACCTGCCTGCCAATCCACAGAAACTACGATGCACCTCCTCAGCACGAACGGAAACGAGATAAACTTTGAATATTTTTTCATTAAAGCTTAAGTGTTACGGGAGAAACTACGGATACCGTATGCAAATATATTTTTTATTGTTCCAACTTTAGATAATCTATACCCTGCATAGACT
>JAGXGR010000017.1 GCA_024636645.1 Legionella sp. | reverse complement strand
GTCGTGGCCAGGTCGCGGCTCGGATGCTTCGAAATAATCCATTTTGTATAACGCAACCGGTCAAACCAAATGGGAACGTTAGTAGTTCGATACGTTTTTCAGGCCCTGTATAAAAGCACTCAAGGGCGTCAAGATTAAGCGCAGATATCTGAACTATTAATAAATGTCACACCGCAGCCAAGAAGTTCTTTTTTTAATTTTGCATAGTCCTCAGCGTTCAGCGGCCGGGAGGCATCTTCAATAAAATAACAGTTAAATCCTTCTACCAAGGCGTCTTTGATGCTGTAATAGACGCAGATATCGGCAGCCAAACCGCAAAAATATAAATCAGTGGCGCTTTTTTCTCGCAAATAACCGGCCAGTCCAGTGCTTTTTTGATGGCCATTATCATAAAAGGCACTGTAACTATCAATCTCGGTATCCATGCCCTTGCGGAATATCGTCTCGATCGAATCTGTATTCAACAGCGTATGAAATTCGGCCCCTTTACTGCCCTGGACACAATGGTCAGGCCATAAGGTTTGTTCGATGCCCTGTAATTTAATTTTTTCAAAAGGTTTTTTGTTTTGATGATTGGACGCAAAGCTTTTATGATCGGATGGATGCCAATCCTGTGTCGCTATGATTAAATCAAATTGCGGCTGAATGTGGTTAATCACCGCAACAATGTCATCACCGCCCGGCACTTCCAAAGCCTGGCCGGGCATGAAATCATTTTGTACATCAATGAGGATTAATGTTTTCATAAGCTCAACTTTTATGATATTTTTGTTTCAACTCATTACGAGCATCTCTTAAAGCCTCGCTAAGGCCCACCTTGTACTCATGAGGGTAACTAAAGCGTTTATATTCCTCAGGTAACTGTTTGAGCCGTTGCTGGCTGTATTGGCAGATAGCTTTGAGGCTTTCCGGTTCATGCAAGCGTTTACCGTCCGCCATCATTTTCTGAAGAATGGGTTCTTTCTTATAATCTTTAATCTGCATGGATTTGTCAGGCTCAAAGGGATGATGCATCTGCTCCAGTTCATTTTCCCCGTCCAGCGCAATGACATCAGCCCCCATGAACCCCCCGTTTTTTTCAAGCAATCTAAAGACCTGTTTTTTATCTGGTAGTGTAATTTTACTTATGGATTCGGAGAGTTTAATACGTGGCTTGTCATTGGCGTAAGCCAGTTTATAAACCCCGTCAAGTGCACCGTCCGGTGCGCCGATAGCCAGATGGGTTCCCACACCAAAGATATCAATGGGCGCCCCTTGCTCCAAAAGGCTTTTAATCAGCTCTTCATCCAATTGATTTGAGGCGGCAATTTTCACATACTCCAAACCTGCATCATCAAGCATTTGACGTGATTTCTTGGATAAATAGGCCAGATCGCCGCTATCAAGCCTGATCCCTTTCAGCTGATGCCCCTTTTTTTCCATTTCTTTGGCAACCGTGATGGTGTTGGGAATGCCAGATTCCAGGGTATTATAAGTATCTACCAGCAAAACCGTATTATCGGGCCAGACTTTGGCAAAATCGCGAAAAGCAGACAGTTCATCGTCATAACTTTGAACAAAGGAATGCGCCATGGTGCCTGATACCGGTACACCATAATCACGGCCTGCTCTCACATGACTGGTCGCGTCAAACCCGCCAATTACCGCAGCCCGGCTGGCAAAATAGCCGCCAAGCCCCTGTGCTCGCCGCAAACCGAACTCGATTAACTGGCGATCACCTGCCACCAGGCGCATACGGCTGGCCTTGGTGGCTATCAGTGTTTGGAAATTTAAAATATTCAGCAACAGGGTTTCTATAATCTGTGCTTCAATAATATTGGCTTCGATTCTGACTATGGGACTGGTGGGGAAAACCACCTCCCCTTCTCTGGCGGCATAAACCGTTCCTCTGAACTTGAAATCCTTCAGGTATTCAAGATAATCTGCATCAAACCCCTGTTGTTTCAGATAGTCAAGATCCTGTGCATCAAAACGTAAATGCTCCAAGACCTCTAACAGATCTTCAAGACCGGCAAAAACAGCATAACCGCCCTTAAATGGAAGTTTTCGAAAAAAATAGTCAAATACAGCCTGATTTTCTTTTTGACCATTGAGAAAATAAGCCTGTCCCATCGTCAATTGATACTGATCGGTGTAAGTTCCTGTGATATCAAAGATCAAGGTCGTCTCCATTTAATAAAATATTTTAAGACATTATATCATTATCATATTCCCACAGCGATTGCATTTTAATGACTGAATTACGCGCGAATATCCGAGCCGCGCCCGTCAGGAAGCGGAAACGTTAGGAGGCTTTGTAACTTTTCCGCTTCCTGACGGGCTCGGATACTTGATCATATTCCCCATAACTATGGCTTTGCATTTGGTTTTCTACTACCATGCCTTTCATTACAGGCTAACAACATAATAAAATTGACTAAAATAATATTTATAAGCGGCTGTTCCAGCGGTATTGGTTTTGATGCTGCCATTAAGCTAAAAAAACGTGGACACCAGGTGATTGCCTCATGCCGGAAAGAAAAAGATATGCGCCGCCTTGAACAAGCAGGCCTTGAGGTGATACAGCTTGATGTCAGTGATTCAGACGCCATTAAAAAGGCTTTTGAAATCCTGATGGAAAAAACCCAGGGAAGACTTGACGTTTTAATCAATAATGCAGGGTATGGTCAGGCAGGTGCTCTTGAAGATCTTCCCATCGCGGTCATAAAAGAACAATTTGATACCAATGTGTTTGGCTTGATGGAATTAACGCAACGGGCCATTCCTGTCATGCGCCGGCAAGGGCATGGCCGAATCATTAATATCAGCTCTATTCTAGGGCTTATCAGCCTGCCTTTTCGTGGCGCCTATAATGCGTCCAAATATGCGGTGGAAGGCTTAAGTGATACCCTGCGACTGGAACTCAAACCCTCCGGCATTCAAGTCATTTCTGTACAACCTGGCCCTATTGAAAGTCAGTTTCGAAATACGGTGGTGGATAAGTCCTTAACCAAAGTGGATATCTCTGCCAGTCATTTCAAACCGCAATATGAAAAAATGTTAACGACTTTTCGTGAGCAGAAATCCAAATCCCTGTTTACCAGAGATACAGATGCAGTCATCAAGAAATTAATACATGCCATTGAGTCAGACAGACCTAAATCCCGTTATCCTGTCACCTTCCCCGCCCATCTTTTTATTGCTTTAAAAAGAGTGCTCGGATCGTCCTTAATGGACAAGCTTTTATTACGGGTATCCAAAAAAGAATTGTCTTAAGGGTAACTATTTCCATTTAATTTTGACCGGTTGATCCGAACCGCGACCGTCAGGGCTGAGGGATTGTCACCTTTTTTTGTTCACTTTGTTATTCCCTGACGGTCTCGGCTCAGATGTTTACGCAGATATTGTGCATTTAAATACAATCGCCATGGTGATTTTTCACATGTCACATAAAATTGATAAATCTGCGTAGGTTGGGCCTTGGTCCAACAAATTAATTCATTTCTCAACAATATTTGCATGGTGGAAGTGTTGGGCCAAGGCCCAACCTACATCTTTTATTACTGGTATCCAAAAAAGAATTGTCCTGATATGTGTTAACCGTTCCTGGCAAACAGATGGGTTAAAAATCAAGATTGCTTTTTAACCCATCTGTGAAGGCATTATTTTTTAGTATAGGTACATAGAATATTAATAGACTCCATCGGTTGTCCGTCATCATATCTTTGGGCTGCACCTTTAACAATTAACTTGTTATTATCCAAAGTAATATCACCATGTACTAATGTTGTTTCTAATGAACCGGTTCCATTGCGCTTGTGCAGTTGGCCAAAATTAATGTCACTCATTATCAAAGCCGATTTGTCATTATTCCAGCGTAAAGATAAATGTTCACCTTCCGTTAAGGACTGGGTGCTGTTTATTTTACTGGAAAGACCATTAATATCGAATTCTTCGTTGTTAATGATAATACTGAATTGATCATTACTGATTTGAATCGTGTCCAGTTCATCCTGTTCGCTACATCTACCTTCCCAATCACCGGTAAAATCAGCATAATTTTCATTGGCTATGCTTTGTAAGGCATTTTTGTTGAGATGCGGCTTGTGGGTATTATCATGCAAAAATGGATTAGCCAAAACGGGTGAAGCTAACATAACACCCAGTACAGCTGCAGATAATGTTCTTATCATCATAAAAAATCCTCTTATTATTATTTTAAAAATGTCCCAGCCCTATCTTAGCGATTAACTTAGGCATGTCAACCACAAATCCATCACGGCGACCTCTTTTTGATCGCTTTAGCTTTAGCTTTAAATTTTGATCCTTTAGGTTGTAGGGTTTTTAAAAAAATAGCCCGGTGCCAAGATTTTATTTCATACAGATAAAGATAATAATATTGTCAACCAGCTTAATGAAATGAGCTAATACCTGGTTAACATTAGGCAACGTTCCTAAAGTTTTTTTATAGTTATCCCAGACTGAATCTGAGCACAGATTTTTCAGATTATTTTGATCTGCCCCCTCTCCCGCGCTAGGGATTTGAGTAATATGATGATGCTTTTCGCGGGAGAGGGTTGGGGAGAGGGAATGTCACGAATGGTTATTGACGATGAGATGTGGTCTCGTTTTGGTTTTAAATTAACAGGATGAAAGGCTACAGATGCCTCTCTATAGTCCATGGCCAGGAGATGAACCCGTGGATAAAGATACGGTTTTCAAAGCGGCTGATAGCGCTTGCTTATTTACTTATGAATGTGTTCTTGCCACGTTCAATGCAAGATGAATTTTTTGTTCAGGTCGAGCTCTAAATGAATTTCCCTCAGCATTCCATTTTAAATCATTCACCGCTCCATTTCTTCCGGCTGTTGACTGCTGACATTCCAATTCTTACTGACATCAAGAGGTTGCAAGGCATTCGTTTTATCAAAATGAATCACGTTGTCAAACTGATAGGTTAAACGCGTAAAGAAATAATGGCTGTAGCGTTCTGATTCCGGGCGATAAATCACACCGATTGCACGCTGGAGTCTTGGAAGTTGAAGCCAATGCTCTAAGGTCTCATCCTGTCTCAGGGGAAGAATAAAATTGTTCTGTGACAAATCATGAAATAAAGCCTCATAACTTCCCTCCATACCGGGCACAACGGCTTTACACTCCACTGCCTCATCCCAGTTGGATGCGGCAGCCATATGGCCTTCATAGGTTGAAAACCCGATGGAGAAGACTTCTCGGCCATGTTGTTCTCGCATTAGTTGCCCAAGATTCAGCTCGCCTCTTTCGGACATTTCAGTGGCTCTGGCATCGCCGAGGTGTGAGTTATGCGCCCAGATAATGATTTTCGCAGGGTGCTCAAAGCGCTTTTCAAGATGCTCTGCCAGAATATTAATGGTATCTGCCATATGCGTATCGCGAATGTTCCATGAAGGGTCAGTGCCTTCAAACATGGAGCGATAATAACGCTCGGCGTTTTTTACCAGCCGGGCATTTTGGGTCGCATAAAAATAGGCATCCTCATCGGTTATACTGTTCTCTTTTAAATAATCAAATGATTTGTGTTGCATCTCAAGCAATTGGTCAAGCGCTTCTTTAATACAATTTTTTTTGATACCCAACTTGGTCAGATAGCCGTAGGTTTGAGGATCCACGCCAAGGCTGTCAAAACACCCGTATCGTATTTTGGCCTTTTCTGCAGCATCTGGATCAACTTTTTTCAAATAGGAAATAACCGCTTCTATTGAGGCATTCAAACTGTATAAGTCCATACCATAAAAACCAATCTTTTGAGACGCATCAGATAAGGTCTCGTTATGCTCCCTAAGCCAGCTGATAAAAGGCGGGATGGTTGTATTGCGCCACATCCATTGAGGAAATCGTTTGAACTTTTCAAGTGCTTCTTCTGGTTTATCGGCCCCTGTGCCCTTGATAAATCGATGGATAGGATAAACATCAGGCCAGTCTCCCTCAATGGCGATAGCCATAAACCCTTTTTTTAAAATGAGTTGTCGTGAAATTTCAATACGCGACTGATAGAATTCATGTGTCCCATGACTTGCTTCACCGAGCAGGACAAAACGCGCATCGCCAATACGATTTAATAAATTGTCATATTGATCTTTCTCGCCTGTTAAAGGCTCGATGGCCTCATCCAGCACCTGAATCAATTTGTTATACGCTTCCATTTCATTATTCATAGCCGAATCCTTTAGAGTAAAAATATTGAACTTGTTGATTTAGTTTAGTGGTGGATATGAAGGAATTCCAGTTTGTCGGATCTTTATAAAGAAAATTCTTTGTTTGGATCAATTTTTAAAAAACTTATTGCATGGAACAGTGCGAGGAAAGCAAACCTTGATGCACTGCGCTTATCAAGACTACAGCGATACTTTTTATATACAACAATGCCTTGATAAAGCGCAGCGCATCAAGAAATATGCCTGCGAGCTGGATTACTGGCGAACGAGCCGCTTATTCTGCACAGAAAAAATCGCCTTGTTTGAGGTTCGGTAAGGATTAATATCCAATCCCCCGCGCCGTGTATACCGACCATAGACCGTTAAAGACTCGGGCTTGCAATATCGCATGATATCCACAAATATCCGCTCGATGCATTGTTCATGAAATTCATTATGATTTCGAAAAGAGACAATGTATTTTAATAAGCCTTCGCGGTTAATTTCAGGCCCTTTGTATTGGATATAAACACTGCCCCAATCAGGCTGATGGGTTACCAGGCAATTTGATTTAAGTAAATCCGAGTACAGCGCTTCCTCAACCACCGCTTTGGAAACGGATAAAAACCCGGGTTCCACTTGATATGCATTACACTCTATATCCAGTTCATCCAAAGACTCGGCAATGAAAGTCGCTTGAACGGTTAATTGAGGGCAGTGACTTAAAGGATAAATTCTAACCGCAACGACGCTGCCGACAGCCTTCTCCAAATCAGCTTTCACGATGGATTCAACCGCTGCAACGCTCTCAAATGCGCTGTTATTCAGCGAATTAAAATAAAGTTTGAGCGACTTTGACTCTATTATATTCTCTGAATGGCAGTCATAGATAATTTCAGCTGTAGCGACCACCGGTTTGCCTTTTTTATTCAACCAGGAGACTTCATAATGATTCCAGCAATCATACCCGTAAAAGGGCAAGTTTTGTGGATCAATACCGATGTCTTCCCTTTTATGTTTTCTGGAAATAGGAAAGAGCTTATCTGGATTATACAAAGCCTCATAGGCTGATTTTTTCCCCAGCTCAGAGGCCGCGGGATCAACAATCTTGTTATTTGACATGGCCGGTTCACTCAATGATAGAAATTTAAAGCGCTGCAGGTTATGCTTTATTTTTTTAATGTTTTGGCTGATAAAACAATGATTAAAGCGAATGATGTTGTTATTTTGACCCAACGAGACTATTTAAACCCACAACGAATGGATCATTATACACAAAATATATTAAATGAAGATCATTTGTTGACAGAAGCCTTAAAGAAAAGGGGCCTGAGCATTGACCGTACGCATTGGGATAACCCTGACTATGACTGGACTTCGAGCCGCTACGCCCTTTTTCGAGCCACCTGGGACTATTATCACCGCTATCCTGAGTTTAAACGTTGGCTGGAAAAAGTCTGTCAAGAGATAAAGCTGATTAATCCCCTGGAAATCATCCAATGGAGCAGTGATAAACATTATCTGGATTTTCTGCAACAAAAGGGCATTAACATTCCGCCTACGCTGTTTCTCAAGAAAGGCGAGATGACTGATCTGGCCGTTCTCATGAAAAAAAACGCTTGGCAAAACGCGATTTTAAAACCTGCTATTGCAGGCGGTGCCAGACATACCTATCGACTGACAGAAGAAAACATTGAACAACATCAGGAGATTTTCCAGCATTTAGTTGCCAAAGAAGACCTGTTGCTTCAGGAGTTTCAACACAATATCTGCTCAAAAGGGGAAATATCATTTATGCTGTTTGGCGGTCAGTACAGCCACGCGGTGCTTAAAAAAGCCAAACCCGATGATTTCAGAGTGCAGGATGATTTTGGTGGAACGATCCATGACCATCAAGCCTTGAGCGAAGAACTTGCTTTTATCCATCAGGTGATCCAAAGCTGCCCTTACCAACCTGTTTATGCACGCATTGATGTGATGTGGGATAATCAGATGCAACTGTGCCTTTCAGAACTGGAATTGATTGAACCCGAGCTATGGTTCAGACGCGCTGAAGGGGCGGCTGATAAAATGGCTTGTGCTGTTGAGAATTATATAAAGTCCGGCTTATGAACCTTTTGATAATCAGATGCAGATGCAAATCAAAAATCCATAATAAAAGTCACCGGACCATCATTGCATAAATGCACCTGCATATCTGCTGCAAAAATCCCACTGGCGACGTCTTCATGCATCTCCTGTGCCAGGTGAATTAATCTTTTAAATAATTTTTCACCAAGCTCAGGCGGTGCGGCTTTTGAAAAACTGGGCCTTAAGCCTCGCTTGGTTTCAGCCATCAGCGTAAACTGCGGAACCAATAACAATCCCCCTTTGATAGCCTGCAAGCTGAGATTCATCTTGCCTTGTTCATCAGAAAATATTCGATATTGTAAACATTTACTGAGCATGGCTTTTAAATTCTCTTCACTATCCTCTGCTTCAAAACCACAAAGAATCATCAGACCTTGATTGATTGATCCCATCAACTGCTCATTAACGGTCACATGGGCATGTGCTACCCGCTGGATTACTGTGCGCAAAACGATCTCCTGAACCAGAACCTGTTAAAAGTCAAAACCTGTTAAAGACAACAAGCCGCCAGAATGAATGATTAATTTATTCCCTTCAAGGTTTTTGTGATGGATTATCTTTCTCGACTCATAAAAAAGCTTTGCTGAATAAACGGGATCAACCAGAAACCCTTCTTCTTTAGCCATTCGGCGTATTTCAGCTTTAATGCTTTGATTAACAGAGCCAAACGCTTTGGCTGTAGAAGGCAGAAAGACATTCACATTCTCAGGCAACACGCCAATCCAGTGCAATAATTTTTGCTTAAAAACCGATTCATTATCAGCCAGCAACAGCACATGTATCATCGCAGGATGCTGTCGTTCATATAATGATTGAATGAGGGCTATCGCTGAAAAGCCTGTCCCTGCATCAATAAACAGGTGGTTAAATCTGATGCCTGATTCTTTTTCATTGCGCAGAATATCCTCTCCCAATAATTTTGCCCCCTCCATGGCCTCCGGGACACTGGCACCCTCATGCAAAATATAACTTTTATCCTTTAATCCTGTGCTAAAAGCCTGAGCCTGTGTCTCGACATTCGACCACTCTTCCCGTTCTATCCAGACAATATCTTCTTCTTCAAGAAAAAGACGGGTAAATTTATAGTTGCCTGTTAATTCCTCTCGCCAGGGCTTTATCAAAAAGGCCGTCATTTTCATTTCATGTTCCCTGGCAAGCTGCACCGCGGCTAAAAGATTATTGGACTGCGGCCCGGCTATGATTATCAGATGCTGTATATTTTGTTGAAGCAATGCAGGCATCAGGCTGGCATATTTTCGCAGTTTACTGCCGCTAATGGTGCAGGATAATTCATCGTCGCGTTTAACATAGCTGTGGGGTGGGAAATGATTTAAACGGTGTATTCTGCTGGTCAGGTTCCACATGGGTTTTATCTCGAATATTGATTCGATTATCTGGGCTTTGGATTATTTTACAGGAAGTTGAAGCGGATTAGCACAACTATTTTATAGCAGCCTCCATGTGCTACACTAATGAAAATGATGTGATTTTTTTGATACTTAATAGGGAAATTATCATGTATACACTGTATTCTTTCAATACACCCAACGGCCACAAACCCACTATCATGCTTGAAGAACTGCAACTGCCTTATGAAATAGTCATGGTAGATATTACCAAAGGCGAGCAATTTGACCCGCAATTTTTAAAAATATCACCGAATAACAAAATTCCAGCCATGTATGATGATGAAAACGAACTCAGTCTATTTGAAAGTGTGGCAATCCTTGAGTATCTTGCTGAAAAACACCAGCAATTTTTACCCCAAAATTTGACTGACAAATTTACTGTTCTACAGTGGTGTTATTTTCAGGTCGGTCACATCGGACCCATGTTCGGCCAATACGGGCATTTTCATCGCTATGCGGATGAAGAGGTGCCTTATGCTAAAAAACGCTATGCCGATGAAGTCAACCGCTTATTGGCTGTCCTCGAAAAACAACTGGTAACCCACAAGTTTGTCAGTGGCAATTCTTATACTATCGCAGACATGGCCATCTGGCCCTGGATCTATTGTTATCAGCATTTTTACAAAGCGGACATCGGTCAGCAGCAATTTCCTCACGTGTTGGAATGGTATAAAAAACTGGAAGAGAGGCCTCAAATTCAAGCCGCATTGGCAGCTTATGAACAAGATTAAATGCTTTCAGGTCAAAATAAACCCTCCAAGGGTATAAACTTTTTTATTTGTCTATTATAATGCCATTTTTTGTACGGGATTATAATAGACATGCCTCAGTTGAAGCCACAAAGTTCCGAACAACTTAAGCTTTTAAAACAATTTTCCAATAATTCCCAATTAAACACCCGCACCTTTCTGGCTCAAAGAGAAGATGGGCAATGTATTATCTATAAACGCATTAGAGCCACTGAACAACAAGCTGCGAATGTAGAGCGTGAAATTGAATGCCTGGACCGTCTCGGTTTGCTGGTTGCATACCGGTTTGCCGACATAGAACAAGCAGAAGCCCCTAAAAGACGTAAAAGAGGCATTTTTAACAGCGGCCCCCCCTTTCGCAGCTATGAATTTGCCTTTGAGCCCATTCCTGGTGATTGTCTTTTCAATTTCATTGATCGCAACAAACACCTAAAACCCCAGGAATGGTTAAATATATTTTACTTTATGGCAAAAGGCTTGAATGATTTTCATATGAAAGGTTATGCGCACCGCGATGTCAAACCTGATAATTTTATTATTAATCGACAAGGCATTTATGCCATAGATTATGGCAATGCCATTAAACGGGCCTACGCTGATGACCATATTGCTTATGGTAACCCGTTTTATGCCGCGTTTGAGCTAATGGATGAATGTGCCATTAATAACCAACAATCTGATCTCAGCTCACTAGGCGTCTCTTTAGGTCATCTGCTCGGTTGTATTGAGTTCGGAGAGATGATCCGAAAAAATCCTGATTTTGAGAATGAAGTGCCGCAAAAGTTAGGTCAACGAGGTTTTGACATTGAACAAGCAAAGGCATTGACTCAATTAATACGAGATCTGCTTTCTGATACACCTGAAAACCGCCCTTCTCTTGAACAGGTAATGGGTCAATTAAGCGATTTGATTGATGAAGAACCCAGTCTTAATTGGATAAAAAGCAAGCAATGGATCGAGTATGGTTCTATAAAAATGAAAAACCCACAGGCTCTGCAAATGACATCGATGGACATTTTTGAGTTAAAGCGTCATGGTTACAGAGAAGAGGCGCCTGATAAAATATTTGTTATTCATGATAGCAATGATGTTTCAGTAATATCGCCACCCGCAGTCAATGCATATCATCAAAGGGATTTGCCCGAATTAAAAATGTTCTACGAACAACTTCAGTTATTAGAAAAAAAACGAGACGATTTTTTTAAAAAGCTACCCGCTGAGCTTAAAGACTCTTCATGCCAAACAGCCAATAAGTACACAGCAGCATATGATGCTATGGACAAGCTTATCAAAAGCCTGATAACCGAAGCGCAGTCACTTGAACAGCAAGAGAACCTCCTGGAAGAACATTATGAGATTTTTAAGACAAATTGTCATGATGCCATTAAAGAATCAAGACCTGTACTTCAACAACACCGAGGGATTGGGCCTATCCTTAAAAATATTGCGGCAGCGATTCTTGGCCTTGGTGTTTTTTATCTTGTTGCTTACGGTTATAATTTGAAAAAAAATCATCAGCATGGCTTTTTTAAATCCACTGATTCTGAGACAAAAATCGATCGGCTCGATGCAGTATTAAGCGATCTCAATCCCTGTTAAAGCAACAATAGGCCTGCCGCCTCGTGATCTTGTAATACGCCCTAATCCGGGAATACGATGGTCATTTGTACATTTATTTATTCGTTTGATATTGTGATCCTACGATCTTGTAGCCCGGATGGAGGCGGAGCCGTCATCCGGGGAATACGATGCGGTCTGTTGATTTTTGTGGTCAAATTAAAGACATCCAATCAACAAAAAGACCGTTAATAATAGATAAACGAACGCATACAGGATTCCAATTATAAACATATTGCGCTAAAATAAGGCAAACACAAGGCAAAACAAGGTTCGCACTTACGATGACTTTAAATGATATAATTCGCCACCTAAAACAAAATGACAAAACCCTGACGTCAATTGTCCTTAGGGAAAATAAAATCGATGCTGCCGGCGCCCAAGCCCTGGCTCAGGCTTTAGAAAACAACACCAGCCTGACATCAATTGACCTTAGGGGCAATGACATCGGTGATGCCGGCGCCCAAGCCCTGGCTCAAGCTTTAGAAAAAAACACCAGCCTGACGTCAATGAACCTTTCTTTTAATGATATCGGTGATGCCGGCGCCCAAGCCCTGGCTCAAGCTTTAGAAAAAAACACCACCTTGACGTCAATTGACTTTGAGTACAATAGAAT
>JAGXGR010000016.1 GCA_024636645.1 Legionella sp. | reverse complement strand
GCCACCATTATTAAAGTGGATGGGCCAAGTTATCGAGCTAACTATGCTAAGGAGCAAAATAAGGCAAACATCTAAAAAAATTTATGGGTAACCGGCAATGTTAATTGTCGCCGACCGGCAAAAGTAATTGACGTCTAACAATCCCCAATGAAAAAACCAGCACAACCTGCTGACATTGCCCCATCGTATATCTTTCTTGCGAGCAAGGAGAGCAGCTTCATCACCGGGCAGATTTTACATCCCAATGGCGGGGAGATTATGCCATAGTATGATTGACTGGTATTCAATAATATCAGGATTTTATCAAATCGGCATACTCTGAATGCCTGTCAATATACTCTTTGACATAAGGACAGGAGGGAATGATTTCAAAATCATTTTCCCTGGCATAGTCCAGGGCTTGTTGGGTTATCTGACCTGCAATGCCTTGATTTCTTAGGGAGGGAGGAACATACGTGCTGTAATAATCCAAGGCCTTTTCATCGGCTTTTTTATATTTTAATTCAGCGGTTTTTCCTGATACATCAGCATAAAAACGATGATTGCTCTCATCATGCTTCACGGTAAAATCCATTTTAAGCTCCTTTAAGCAAGTTAGGCTTTGATATACTACGCACGAGCGCAGTATGGTTGATAATATCAACTGCTTTTCATGCGGCCAAAGGTATTTTCAAGGGCTGTTTTTAACTTATCAGATGCACCGATTAAGGCTTTTTCGATGGTCTCGTCCTGGTTGGTCACTGTAACAGGCCGGTGGTGTTTCAATCGTGCTTCGAGCACGCAACGCTTGTCTCTTTCGCCGCCCTTATGGCTGTTTTCATCATTGATGTGCACTTCAATGCGTGTAAGATCAGAATCGAAATGTTTCAATTTACGGTTCAGCAAGTTCTCGACATCTTCTATCAAATTCTCATTGCCTTCAATATTATTATCCGTATTCACTAGAATCTGCATGATTATCTCCTTAAGTGTCTTTATAAAGTATTATACCCTGACTGCAAAAAAGCCAGCTTTTTTGCAGTCAGGGTTATATTTTTTTCTATAAGAATGTCTAAACGAACATTAAGGTTTTTCTACGACTACAAATTCAACTTCAACCTCTTTGCCTGCCAGGGGATGATTGAAATCTACAATGGCGGTGTCATCTTCAATAGAAATGACTGTGCCTTGAACTGTTTGGGCATTATCTGTTTGCGCGGAAAGTTTTGTTCCTGCCTCTCTTAATTCTTCGGGTAAATTTTCAAGAGGAACTTTTTGTACCGCTTCATCGACCACTTCACCAAAAGCATCTTCTTTAGGAAGTACAACAGATTTTCTCTCGCCAACGGCCATTGATGGCAACAGTTCCTCAACTTTAGGAAAGATTTGACCTTGCCCTGGAACCACTTCCAAAGGTTGAGAGGCCTCATTTTCATTGGATAAAAACACTTCATTGCTCTCAGTATCTCGAATGGTGAGTCGTATAAAAACAGGTTGATTTTCAGGAGGCATAATGCAGGTTCCTTTTATAGATCATCACGATCTTGTTATTAGGGATATCAAAATTAAAATGATACGTTTCGCGTTATAAACTATAACAAACCTGATTGACGGTTTGAAGGGAAATAGGCTTTTTACCTCGGCAATTGCATTTAAATGACTAAATTACGGGCGAAATATCCGAGCCGCGACCGTCAGGGAGCGGAAAAGTTAGATGGCAATAGAATAAATCGATGGACACGACAGGGGTAATACGCGGTGAAGACGTAGGTTGGGCCTTGGCCCAACAATTCCACCATGCAAATATTGTTGAGAAATGAATTAATTTGTTGGGCCAAGGCCCAACCTACGCAGATTTGACGAATCACCAGAGATAACGGTCCGGATTATCAGGGCAGAGGCTCAGACCACACTCTGCCAAAACAGAAATGAAGTTTGAAACCGTCAAGACAAGTATGATGGCAAATAAAATATGAGTGAATGTCTTAAAATAACCAGAGGCTTTAGGTGCTTCATGATATTGCCTGTCTATCCCTAGGATCACCGCGGTAAATAATACAATCGCCATAGAGGCAATAAAAGACCAGGTATACATGTGCAGCCCTAAAATACTGCTGCCATAACTGCCGGTACCAGGCACCACATGCAAGGCAATTTGCCTTAATGCCACAAAAGCGGTAAATAAGGCACCCAGCAAGGCCAGAACATAATGGCTGGGCCTTAAACCAAAGCGCAGGTTCATCAGAAAACCGATACCTGTCATGATAAAACCCGCACGTTGCAATAAACATAAAGGACAGGGAAGTTCTTTCAACAGAAATTGAAATGCGAAGGCAAACAACAGGATAACAATCACAGCAAACAGATCTAACATATTGGCAATTTGCGTCACCTGTTGCGCGGACATCCGTTTATTAATCATTTGCTTATCCCTATAAGTTAAGATTTAATTGCGAGGTCATATGATGAATAAACAGCGAGGTACTCAATACCAGTGTAAAGAGCAGCAAGCTCATTGCAGAAGGTCGCAGTCCAAACCATACGAGAATAATAATAAGACTGAGCAATAAAAAAATTATGGACATCATAGCAAAGGTTCCTATATATTTTCGATGTATTTTATTACTATACCCAAGATCCTTCAAAATGCGAGCAGTTTGTTCCCAGAAATCTTCGGTTTCTGGCAATCATTCTGCGGTAAACACGTATTAGAAAACGTATTTGCAAGACACGACACCAGCTATCAGAAAAGAACCATGGTGAATTTTATAGAAGGAAGTATGCATGCCAACTTTTTTTAAAAGTATATCTGAAAGTTTATCCACTATTCCTTATCAATCCTCCGTTTCGCAGCGTAATGCCCAGCGGGCCAGCGGCATAACCCAGGTGGTTGCCTCAAGCATTCAACTGCTGGCCCCGCCTGCCGCAATCCCTGCTAAATTTGCCCAATTTATTATTGCCAGCTATACCATCTTTCGCGAGGACACGCATCTTAGTGAAAAAGGTTTATTGTTTTTGCAGGCAATGGTCGCTTTGACGCAGCTCGGCCTTTCCATTACTGTCTTGTTCCAGGACAAAGATTGCTACAATGAAGACAAGTCAAACCGTTTATGTACGACTATTTTTTTATTTGATATGGTCTATGCCGGCTTGTTATCCGCCATCTGGTCAATGAGTGAATTAGCCAAAGAGCGTGCTGTGTTGCCAGCAACCGCCGCGCAAACGGCAGAAAACAAAAACGACGATACAACACAAAACGCCAGTATGGGGGTATAATGATGGCCTGACATCAGGCCAGGGCCAGGTAATCTTCGCCAAACTGTTCCAGATAATCCTTATAATTACCCAGATAATTTTTGACGCCATGGTGTTCCGTCAAGACTAAAACACGGCTTGAAATATGATCGATAAAATAACGATTATGGCTGACGAATAAAACCGCGCCTGGAAAGTCTTGAATGGCTTCAATCAACGCATCAATGGATTCAAGATCGAGATGGTTGGTTGGCTCATCAAATATCAGCACATTGTGGCGTTCGAGAATTAATTTTGCCATGATTAAACGTGCCGATTCACCGCCGCTTAACATACCAATCTTTTTATCTACGTCGGCACCGCGAAACAAGACCTGGCCCAATATTTTTCTTATTTCCTGCGAGGGCGCCGCTACATTGTCTTCCATCCATTGCCAGACCGTTTGACCAGGATCCAGTTGTGTGCGGTAGTCCTGGGCAAAATAACCCACGCTTGTGGTCTCACTCCATTCAAAAAGGCCCTGATTGGATTGAACTTCATCCAGAAGAATTTTTAATAAAGTTGATTTTCCAACGCCGTTTGGACCAATAATGGCGCACTTGTCTTTACGCTGGATGGTAAAGGATACATTTTTCAGCAAAATACGTTCATCGTAGGCTTTATGTAATTGCTCCACTTTAAGCACCGATTTCCCGGAGGCCTTTTTTTGCTGAAAATTAAAATAGGGTTTGAAAATATTTGAATCTTTGATTTCAACCAAATCAATGCGATCTATCATTTTTTGCCGTGAAGCGGCCTGACTGGCTTTACTGGCTTTCGCGCCAAAGCGATCAACGAAGCCCTGCAGGGCTTCGATTCTTTTTTCCTGATTTTTTAATTCGCTTTGTTTCAGACGAAGGCTTTCTTCTTTGCTGAAACAAAATTTGTCATAGTCTCCCGGGTAATCGAGTACCGTATCGTAATCAATATCTAAAATATTGGTCGAAACATTATTGAGGAAACTCCTGTCATGGGAAATAAAAATCAATAACCCTTTAAACGAGGTTTTCAAAAATTCTTCAAGCCAGGCAATGGAGACAATATCCAAATGGTTCGTGGGTTCATCAAGCAGCATGATATCGGGTTGTTGGAAAAGCACCTGCGCTAATAGAACACGTAATTTATAACCGCCAGACAGCGCGCTAAGCGGCCCATAATGAAATTTCTCAGCGATGCCCAATCCCAGTAACAAGCTTTTCACCATCGATTCGGCTTCATAACCGCCTTGATTCATCACGATTTCTTCCAGCTCGCCGAGACGATAGCCATCCTGTTCGCTGAAATCAGTTTTTGCATATAATTTTTCTTTTTCGACAAGCGCATTCCATAACTGTTCATTGCCGCGAATAACGACATCGATGAGGCGATCATTTTCAAAACGGAAATGATCCTGTTTCAAGATACCGATTTTGATATTTTTTGCTTTCTCGATGCTGCCATCTGACGCCTGTTCTTGTCCGGCGAGAATTTTTAAAAAGGTCGATTTGCCAGTACCGTTCGCTCCAACAACGCCATAACGCCGGGTGGGCAATAAGATCAAATCCACATTTTTGAATAATGATTTAGGCCCGTATTGCATACTTATATTTCTTACATCTAACATATTCCCACCCGCTTTTATTTTCAATATCTGGTTTGTTGTATAATGTCCCAACCTGGGCAAAAATACCCTGGATGGTCAACCTGTGCAAGTTTAACACTATTTTGATTGTTTTGCATGATAAATATATCTTTATATTGGAGCAGCACTTCCAAAAACAACACACTAATTGATTTATTGGGTCATTTTGTGTAAAATATTATCATTTTCTGGTGCTGGGTATTCTTAGATGAAAGACAAAATCTATTATTGGGATGGCATCATTGATCCCGATGATTTGTTGAAAGATGTGGATTCCAAGGTGATTGCTCAATTAAAAAATGGCGAATATCAATCAGCCGATTTGGATACCAAGAAATTAGCAGGTTATCGTATTTACAGTATTCGTTTAAATTATAGCGACCGCTTGTTATTTACTACAGTAGTTATTGACGGCAAATCCTGTTTATTGCTGCTGGAACGCATTGATAACCATGATTATCAAAAATCCCGCTTTTTAAAATCTTCTGTTTTGGCAAATTATCTTGAAAAAAATACCGCGGCTTTTCGGCAAATGCGCATTGATAAAGACAGTTTCCAGGAGGCAGCATTTCCTCCACTGGACACCAGCGCGGCGTCAGACGCGTCTGAATTCAACTGCCATCCTCTGGAATATTATCAGCAGACTTTTATTGAACTCAGTGAACATCAACGACAGGCCAGAACATTTGCCTTGCCGCTGGTCATCAGCGGCGCGGCCGGCTCTGGTAAATCCTGTGTGGCGATTTCAAGGTTAAGGGAATTTACCAGCCAACATCCAGAAAATGCCGCAGCCAGAGTCATATACCTCACTCAATCCAGCGCCTTGGTAAAGACCATGCGTAGTGTTTGGCAGCAACTGCCAGTGGCACAGGAAAGGGTCGAGTTTCTCACCTATGAGCAATTGCTTGTCAATTTGTCAAAGGGGGTTGGGGACAAGCCGTTTGTTGATGCGGCTGATTTTTATCAATGGTTAGGAAGATACGCCGCCAATTATAAAAAACGAATGAAAGCCGCAAGCGCCGCCTCGCTCGGTGATGATTTTTTAAAACATCAAGAAAAAATGTATCAAGAGATACGAATCCTTTCAGCTTATGATAAACCCGCATATCTTGCACTGGGAAAACATCAATCCTTGTATCATGATGCGACTGAACGCCAGTGGCTCTGGGATGCTTATCAAAATTACCTTCAGCATTTGAATGACAATCATTGCATTAACCCCGCCTTTTATCCTTTTGAAAGCGAGCCTCGCTATGACTTTATAGTAGTGGATGAGGCACAGGACTTATCTCATCTGCAGTTAAGTATTCTGTTTAAATTAGCCGCGAAAAATGCCATTTGCTATTGCATCGATACCCATCAAAGCCTGGAGGATAATCAATCCAAGCGGCCTTTTTTATTAAGCCTCGGCGGGCCTTCACAGGCCGTTAATTATTATGAATTGCCAAAAACACACCGTTGTCCGCGTTATATTACCCGGATGGCTAATGAGGTTCTGCGTATTAAACGCAGCCTTGTCGGGGGAACCGGTGATAAACTGGAGCAACTGGAACTGCAGTTATCTGAACAAGACGATAAGACGGGGGATGTGCAATGGCTGGAAGAACTTCGCGAAGAAAATATCTCTGATTTGATGCATCAGGCCAGAAGTTCACAATTTGCCGTGATTACATTGCCAGCGTTCATAAAGGAAGCCAAACAGTTATTTAACACACCCATGGTGTTCAGTGTTGCAGAAGTGAAGGGTTTGGAGTTTCTCGATATTTTGGTTTACCGTCCGCTCGATCAAAAAGCCTATAAACAAGCCAATCTTAGATTGAAGTCGCTGGATGCTGATGTGGATGCTAATAAAAATCGTCCAAAAGCAGAAAAAGCCGAGGAACAGTTTTCCGTATTAATGAACTCGCTATTTACGGCATTTACCAGGGCTAAAAATAAACTTATTATTTATCAGCAGAAAAATTGGGCTATATCAGAGCTGATGTCGCGGTTGCAAAAAGCCCTGCCCGAAGACAACAGCGCTTCTTTGAAAGAAGAAATGTCAGAACCTGCGCATTGTTCACCATCAGACTGGTTAACAGCCGCAAAACAGTTATGGCAACTTGAAAAAAAACAACAGGCAATGAGTATCCTCATAGAAAAATTAGCCTATTCAAGAGATGACGCCATAAGTTTTTTTCATCAGTCTGCTGTATCAGAGTCTATCAGTGCCTCTGCGGTATCCGTTGCTGAACCAGCAGCTAAAGAAAATACAAAAATTACACGAGTAAAACAAAAAAATACCCTTGATAAAGCTAAAAAATCCATACCAAATAGCCAATCAACTGCAAAACAGCGCCAGTCAGTCGCGTCACAGGCCAGTGTTGAAAAAACGCAGGCCTATATCCGTCAACTATTGAAAAATTTCACTCAAGCCAATTTAATGTCCTGTTTGAAACACAAGAAAGCTGCTGTGTTTCTCTATGGTATTGATCATGAGGGAAAAAAACTCATATCTCATATATTGCAATCTGATCATCATTTAAATATCTTGTTAAAGGTTGTTCTCGGTGATTTAAAGCAGGATAAAAAGACAGCTTCATTGTTCAATATTGAAAAACTGTTAACGGTGGACTCACTCAGTAAACGTCCTTATATGGCGGAGTTTTTTACATCTCTTTCCCGTCTGCATCTTTTAATTTGCTGCCTTGGGCTTCATCCGGATGAACTACAAACGCTCACAGCCGAAGTCAAAAAACAGATGCTTGATATTTTTATTCAACACAAAGCGTTTGACGCCAGAAAATTAAATGCCATTGTCGATATCAGCTTAACGGGCCTGTTAGCTATCATGGAGCATTTTCCTGAGTTAGCTCAGCTGTTCACTTCAGAAATCATGTTAACCAAGATTAACATCCCCATGACAAGCATGCTCAAAGGCCGGGGAGATGAGAGACAGGTTTTGAAATTAGCCCAAAATGCCCCGGATATTTCATTGAATTTTTTAAGCTGGCTTACAGGGGATGTGGTAGGACGTGATATCCTGACAAAAGTACTGGACCACCATCCGGCGTTGGCATCACAATTGCCAGTAGAGGCCTGGATAAATCCAGGTGCCGCCAATGATTACCAATTGAATACCCTTCCTTTGCATTGGTTAAGCAGCACAAACCAGGGCGCAGATATTTTAAAAAAACTTCTTGCACTGCATCCGAATTTGGCCACTCAAATACCCGCACACGCATGGACCCTCAGGCCACCG
>JAGXGR010000015.1 GCA_024636645.1 Legionella sp. | reverse complement strand
GTTAAAATTCTCCATTAACTGTTTAGTTTTTGTTATAAAATACGACATAGTAATCCTTGCTCAAGAAAATGAGACCAATCGAAAAAATAAAACTGGCTTCTTAATTTTCCGCTACTTCAACTGTTCCGCTTCCTGACGGTCGCGGCTCGGTTAGATCGCAGCCCGGTTGTGGTTAGGCCGCGACTCGAAAACCTCAACGGTTCTGTGGATAATTTATAGCCACATTGGCAGAGCTTATGTATAAAGGTATGCCCGTCAGGAAGCGGAACAGTTAGATGGCGGCATTAAAAATTCGATTTTTATTTTCAAATACCGCCATTGGTAAACCTTGCTCATGAACAATATATTGTATGGTAGCTTCCAGCTCTGCTTCTTTCCACAGATACCGTGTACTGCCGTGTCGTGTCCAGCGATTTATTCTATTGCCATCTATTTTTGCTTCATTCAAATTACGAGAGGCATATGATTTTATTGTGCCCATAATTTGTTCTGGTGGTGGCATTGCATGAATTACAATATGAACATGATTTGATCTGATATGCGCTGCCAATAATACCCATTGACGATGCTTGCATACGTCGATTATGGTCGTTAAAACAATACCCCGCCTTGATTCATCCAGAACATAAGGGCATTCAACCATTTTCTTTTTTACCAAATGTGATCGTTTGGAGTTTAAAGATAAAAAATCAGTTCCAGGGGTATTAGTGACGCGATCGACAGACGTTGATCTTTCTCCATGTAGCCATGTTCCGTAACAACTAAATGTAATAAAATAAGCAAGCGGAATTGCTCTTTCCTGTAACATAATTTCACCATTTTCCTTTTGGCTTATGGACTTGTTTCTTGATGCGAACATTACCACACCTAGTGAATAATACGCATCTAATTTTTCAAACACATAATGAGTTTTATTATGTGATGAATTTTCTGCTTGCCAATGTTCACGAATAGATTGAGCAATTCGGCTGAATAACGGTCAAGAGATATATTGAAAAAATAAACCTGGTGCCTTAACTGTTCCGCTTCCTGACGGTCGCGGCTCGGTTAGATCGCAGCCCGGTCGTGGCTAGGAAACTGATCGAAAAGGTCCCCTGAGAGACTTTACAGTCTCTTGACAGGCCTTTTATGCTATAGATAATTTAATAACCACATTGGCAGAACTTATGTATAAAGGTATGTCCTGACGGTCGCGGCTCGGATGCTCCGTTTGTAATTTAGTCATTACGGCGCACGCCAAATGGCTGCATTACATTCCCTGTAAAATTATTTTTCACAGCAAGCACCGCTAAAAACGCACCGCACCAAGAATTTTTTGCATTTTTTTTCGGCAAACCTTCATTAAATATGCTATATCTGATATTAAAGATAGATAACATCAAGGATGAAATATGTTCCTAAAAACCGCAAAACAAACGCCACAGCGAGTCATTCCACAACTGAGTCATTGGGTTAAAACACCTATTCGTGAACAGTTTGAACGCTTGATTCTTTCAACAAAAAAAGTTTTTAAAGTGCCTGTGGTCTCTATCAAGCTGCACAATGACCGAAGGGTGTCTCTTCAAAGCGCTACAGGGACTGAAAAACTGGTCTCTCTGCAACGATTAGACTTGCTCGAAAAAGATGATAACGATGACATGGTCATTATCCAGGACTGCTTAAAAGATGAGGGCTTTAAAAACAATCCTTTAATGATGACAGCCCCCCTGGTTCGGTTCTATGTCAATGCACCCCTTTTTGAATCCAATGGCAGAAAAATAGGTCATCTCATTCTTATTGATTTTCATCCGCATGCCTTTGATTCGCAGGATGTTGAATACTTGAAAGACGTCATTAAATTAATTGAATCCGAAATCAATAACTATCATATCTCTTTAGCACAGCGCTTGATGCTTGAAGGCATTGGCGAGGATGACCGTGGCGGTTTAATCGATCCACAGACACAATTATGGACTTTTAGCGGTTTTAAAAAAATCCTCAACTATCAGGTTGAAGAAAGCATTAATAATGCTTCTTCCTTTGGGATTGCACTCATTCATATTGAACTTCAAAATAAAAAACAAACACCATCAGATATCGATGTCCTTCAGGCGGCCTCAAAGGAAATACTCAGCGCCTGTCGTAATCACGATAGCATTGCCAGAGGGGATGGAACGGCTTTCGCTCTCCTGATAGACACCGAACAACGTGAAAACATCCTCAAAGTGGTTCAGCGAATGCATGAAAATCTGACGCAACTAGAGTTGATGGATGACAAATGTAAACCCTTGAAATTGAAAATCACTATCGGAACAGCTATTTTTGATCCTCAAAATGATGATGCCAAAATGATCCTTGATAAAGCCAAAAAGGCCTACACCACAGCCAGGAAATAGCCGAACAGCAAGCATTCATCCATTACGACATTCAGTATAAGTTTTGGTAAAAAATATCATGGTCATTTCAACTGGGCATCTAAAAAAAGCTGTGATATTCTGAAGCGCAGTTTGTTTGGCTAATCAATGATCTGATAGTCATTTTTTTCACAAAAAAATGGATTTACTGATATGGGATATAGGAAATTTTTCGATACATTGGCAAGTACTGCCATCGATGCTACTGCTGATGCACTGAATGCAGTGGGGTCTCTGGCTTGTGTTGCAGGTGGCGCCGGTTTTGCCGCCTCAAATGCACTGAATGAGGAAATCACCGGGTCTTATTATGGCATGGCAGCCGCCCACGCTAATGTGACAATAATAATGGATGCAGTGCAGTTTAATGTGGGTAACAATCAAACGCTGCCCATGTCCTATTCCTCAGATAAGGACGGTGCCATCCACTATCATCTGCAGGATTATATCCCGCCGGCAACCGTAAAATTTATCAGTGCCATCTGCATCACCTCAGGAACGTCATTAAGATTAATAGGCCGCGGTATCCAGCAATGGCAACAGGGCAGGAAAGATAGAGCCTATTTTAGAGAAACCAAAGGCGTGGACATACAACCCCCTTCCTGGAATGAATACAAAGATCAATTGCTCGGCTCTGCATTGTCTTCCTTTTCTTATACATTAATCAGCAGCGCGGCCATTGGAATGGTCATCAATTATTCCGGCTTACCTGACTCAGAACAACATATCACCCACCCCTCTGAGGGTGAAGAAAATGCCCGTCATTCCGTCTATCCCGGCCCTGTAGAATCCAAAGTCTATTTTTTTAACCGGGAATTTACAAATAATGAAACGGTGCATTTTCCTTTTTACCCCAAACCCATTAAATTACTCACAACGGTCATTGCCCAGGGAACGATCAACATTACTGATGGCGGCGGTTTATTCTTCAAGTCCCACGATAAGCGCTCTCATTTATCACCGGCGATAGCGGCAGTGGGGATAGCAAGCAACAGGGCGGGTGATTTTTTTACTCAAAAAGCCCATCGCCAACGTGAGCTGAGAATTTATGAGAGTTCTGATAACGGGCTGATGCCAGACGATATGTCGCATGTTATTAATGTGTAGATAAAAATAATCCCGGATGAGGGCTTATGCCTTCCTCCGGGATTCAAAAGAACGCAACGCTTGAAGATCAATTATGTCTCCTCCATCTGGGCTACAAGTGACTTGTAGCTCGTATGAAGCGAAGCGTATTACGGGATCACGATGTTTATCGAGGAAATCAATTGCCAAAGGACCAGATCGGAAGAAACTATACATATTACTAAACGGGATATGACCCTGATTACGCGCTTAGGCTTGATGTATTTAAAGGTTCTTCAGCCGATATATCTACTGCATCGGCCGGCTCGAAAAACCTATTTGCTCTGAGGCTGTTTTTCCTGGCCTTTTTGGGTGAGCGCTCATCAAAAAGCGGTTGATCTTCACATGGAGGTGCCGGAACAGGCTGGCGCTTTGGGTTACGTTGCGCTTCATCTTCTTCCGTGGCCTGCCGGTATGCCTCAGATACAGTGGCTACCCGGCCCTCATAGGCAAAGGGCAATAATCTGAGTTTGGCCACCAGCTTGAAGGCCTGCCATTTTGTTTTTAACTCCACATAGCCATGTGCCAGAGGGTTTGCCTGCATGGCTTCATAATCTGAGGGTTTAATGCGTTTAATTTTGCTGGGATGCTTGCGACGGTAAATTATACCCTCCTGCATTAATAATAGCGGTTGGTGTTGTCGATATTGGTAGTCCACGTCAGGTAAATGCTCCAGTCCACCAAATTTCGTCTGGCGTCGCATTTTCCCCGTTTTTAAAGCACGATCAATGTCTGATAAAGAATGTTGCATGCCGTTGATGCAGGCTTCTTTATTAAAGGCATTGAGACAATTTTCAAAACTGCCATCACCATGCGCGGTAACTGGCGGTTCTTCTGGATTCGGTGTGGGATCATAGGGTCTTTTGGTAAACGCGCCTACGCGGTTTAATTCATTATGAATATTGTTGGTAAGGATACTTCCCCATAGCTTGAATTTTTGGGGCAATGCTTTTCTTAAATCCCCCATTTGTGACATGTGTCCTGCCGCAAAATGATCGGTATAATAATGAAAGCTGAAACATTCTATACCTAAGCTCAGCGCATGGTACTGATGCGCCAGACGGCGCAGATCCTCAGGTGAGCATCCATCGCCTTTGATGAGTTGATTGCTCAAGGCTTCACAAAGCGCATCGGGGGGCTGCATTAAATGATTCTCGCTGAGTTGATTTAAAAACCACGAAAACCTTGCATATTGCAGCGCCATATGATGACCAAGAATATAACAACGTACAGCCCAGGGTGTAAAATGGGTCTGATTTCGGTCTAACATTTCCCCATAATCTTTTACACGCAAATACAACATGAGGTTCTGCATGTAGCCGTTCAACGTTTTTGAAAAAGGAATATAATCTGTTGAAACGATTGAAAAAATACGTTGAATGTCCTCTGGTTTAACTTCATCGGATGCCAGGTTTTGATAGGCCATATAAAGCGCGTTTTCTTCATGCTCGTGAGGGTGGCGCTGAATTAAATAACGCCCCAGTTCTTCTATGGATTTAAAGCTTCGGCATTCGGGTAAATAAAGCTTCATGTCCCAGTTTTTATCGGTAAAATAATCACCCGCCAAGGCAATGATTTCACCGGGCTGCAAGGACAGGCCCGCGACAGAACGAGGCAGGCCATCCTCGCCGAAACGCTGCATATTGATGGCTACCTGCCCACTATCATCCACTGGCAAAAAGGGATTACCGTATGTATTAATAGTCAAGCTATTGCCCAGTGCCAAATGTTCAAACGTATCCATTGGATAATCCTTATCCTGTCATTCCTTTTTTTAGTGTCTATTATTTTATAAATTAATTCAATATCCTGCATTCAGCATTCATTGGGTTTAACTCCCATATCCGCGCAGGCGCGTAGGCGTCAACTTAAGCATAAGAGGCGCGCCCTGTAGCCGTGATAAGCGAAGCGCATCAAGGACTGCGTTTTAATATTGGAAAATGCCTGTCGTCTTGAAAAACTGATAAACCTTTCATTCAGAACGTACCCTTGAAATTGAAAACATCCATCCTCTATCACCTTCTTAAACCTTGATGCGCTGCGCTTATCAAGGCTACAGGGCTGAAGTAGCCGCGATCTAACCGAGCCGCGCCCGTCAGGAAGCGGAACAGTTGAGGTAGCACAATAGTTAAATTCTCCATGAAGTGTTCAATGG
>JAGXGR010000014.1 GCA_024636645.1 Legionella sp. | reverse complement strand
GGTAAATGCTTCTCCAGCCTTGTACAAAAAAATAAATATAATCAGATACACCATATTAGGGCGTGAATACAATTCTTTTGTCGGCATGATAAATGCCTGAATGAAGGACAAAGGGGTTTTAGGCTCAACGGACGGCTCTGAACTCATCAGGGTAGCAACCATGCCAAAACACATCAGCAACCCCATCACTCGATAGGTGAGGGTCCAGCCGTAATGTTGGGCAAGAATTAATGCCAGACCACCTGAGATTAACAAAGCAAACCGATAACCAAAAACCGCTAAAGAGGCACCGATGCCATGCTCTTTAACAGGCAAATATTCTGCACGGTGGGCATCTATTGCCACATCCTGCGTCGCTGAAAAAAAAGCCAGTAGCAAGGCTGTGAAACCGATTAATTTTGGAGATTGCTCGGGATGGAACCAGGCCATCAGATTAAAACCGCAAAGCAATAAAACCTGCATGCTAATCATCCAGCTTCGTCTTTTACCTAGCCGAAACAAGGCATAACGGTCGAGTATCGGCCCCCAAAACATACGGTAAACATAGGGAAAGCTGATAAGGCTTAAGGAACCTGTTGCCATCACAGACATGCCGGCAGATGAAAACCAGGCTTGCAGCGTTCCACCTAATAAGCCCAAAGGAAGACCTGAAGAAAACCCAAGAAGAAAAACGATAAACAAGCGTTTGTGCATTTTATGTGGTCTTAAATAATAAGTTGATTAAATTCATTTGTTTTCTACGGAAGAATCAGTCCATATAATAAGTTGGGCAAGCCATCATAAAAAAAACAAGATGGGCAAAAAATGCAACCATTTGCCCATCGATAAGAAGTAAATACCTTATAAAATTTTATGACTTACGCATCATCTTTCTTAACAGAAATCAAATGAATTTTGAAAATCAATGTTTCATTTGGACCAATAGGGCCGCCAACGCTGCGTGGACCATAGGCCAAATCGGCAGGAACATAGATTTCCCAAGTTGAGCCGGCTGGCATTAATTGTAAAGCTTCTGTCCATCCAGGAATGACCTGAGATACTTTAAATGTAGCAGGCTTGCCTGTTTTTTCAGAGCTGTCAAACACCTGACCGTTGATTAATCGACCGGTATACTCAACAGTGACTGTATCAGACTTTATAGGCTTGGCACCTGTGCCTTTCTCAATGACTTTATACTGTAAGCCGCTTGGTAATTCTTTTACACCTTCTTTGGCTTTATTCTGAGCCAGGAACTCTTCGCCTTTTGCTTTATTTTCCTGGGATTTTTTATTGAATTCACTATTGCGTTTTGCCATCAAATCTTTTTGAAACTTGTTCAGAACATCACGCATTTGTTCATCAGACAGTTCCAGTTGGTCTCCTTTAATGGCATCTTGCATGCCTTTGGCCATTGCTTTCGGTTCAATCTCGATACCTTGTTTTTTAAAATTTCTACCCAGATCGGCGCCAATACTATATGATAATTTTTCAGTATCGGTATTTAACGTGGTGGCTTTCGCCGATTCAGCGGCTTGAGCAGCATTATTTCCTTTAGCAGCATCATCCGCTTCAGTAGCTGCGATGGCTGCAGACATTGCAACACTCATGACAGCAGCAGCGACTAATTTCATCTTCATAAACAATCCCCTTTTTTTATTCTTTAAGAAAAACAATGCATTAAAAAATGCACCATCATTTTGCCTAAGTTCGATCAAAATTACCAGCAATGAAAATGACATAGTAAATTCTGGTTTATTTAGTGTAGGTTGATCTCATAAATTCTCAAGGAAAAAAGTAAAATATTTTAGCAGACAAATAGACAAATCACCGCGTTCAAACTACACTTGCTAGTAATTATAACTCCTGAGTTAAACGAATGAACATCAGCGTTTTCGATTTATTTTCCATAGGAATTGGTCCTTCCAGTTCGCATACTGTCGGCCCCATGTATGCGGCGATTGCCTTCGTTCAATTATTAAAGGAAAAACAGTGTTTTGAAAGCACTGAAAGAGTGGCATGCGAACTCTTCGGTTCTTTGGCTTTGACAGGAAAAGGACACGGTACAGACAAAGCCATCATTAACGGTCTTGAACTAAAAACACCGGAAACAGTCATTCCTGAGGACATGGTACCCAGAATGCAAGAGGTTCTGGCAACATCCACTCTCCAGCTGGGCGGGGAAAAAAATATTTCTTTTCATGAAAAAGACGATTTGCGCTTTCTGCAAAAGGAATTGTTAAGCAAACACACCAATGGCATGCGCTTTACAGCTTATGATGCCGCAGGACAACCATTGGTTTCACAAGTGTATTATTCCATTGGCGGTGGCTTTATTGCCACTGAAGAAGAATTGGATAATCCTTCAGAAGACAAAACAACACCGCCCTACCCCTTTTCAACCGCCAAAGAATTGCTTGCTCTTTGTCATGCAAATCAGCTGAGTATCGCTGAGTTGATGCTGGCAAATGAACACAGCTGGCGTAATACTGAAAGCATTCACGCGGGTATTTTAACGATTGCCAAGGCAATGGATGATTGCATTGAAAAAGGTTGTAAACAAGATGGTATTCTTCCTGGTGGCCTGGATGTCAAGCGTCGCGCCCCGCAATTATACCGGAAGCTGATTGAGCAGAAAGGGATTCAATCCGTCTTTGAACAATCGGATATTATGAATCGATTGAATATGCATGCCATGGCCGTGAATGAAGAAAATGCAGCTGGCGGGCGCATTGTTACAGCACCTACCAATGGAGCCGCTGGCATCATTCCTGCTGTTTTCAAATACTGCCAGGAAGCGCATGACAAATTAAGCAAGGAAGATATTTTTACTTATTTCCTCACGGCTGCAGCAATAGGCATACTCTATAAAAAAGGCGCCTCTATCTCCGGCGCTGAAGTCGGTTGCCAGGGTGAGGTGGGCGTGGCTTCCTCTATGGCGGCTGCCGGACTGACGGCGGTTTTAGGCGGTACCATCGAGCAGATAGAAAATGCTGCAGAAATAGCCATGGAACACCACTTGGGCATGACCTGCGATCCGGTCAATGGACTGGTGCAGATTCCCTGTATCGAACGTAATGCCATGGGTTCCATTAAAGCAGTCAATGCCTCCCGCCTGGCTCTCATCGGCGATGGTCAACATAAAATCTCTCTCGATAAAGTCATCAGAACCATGAAACAAACCGGCATGGACATGCAAAGCATCTACAAAGAAACCTCAATGGGCGGGCTTGCTGTTAATTTACCGGAGTGTTAATAAAGCGGTGATTGTATCAGGGCAAGAGCTAGGGTGGCGCAAAGCGCAGCGTGCCCACCATAAGTTGCAGAAACTGGTGGGCACGTCGCCACGCTCCTTTGCGCCACCCTACGTGGCTCTTGCCCTGGTGATTGTATATGATTTAGCAAAATTCTATCAAAAAAGGTATACTTCGTATTTTAAACACTGTGTATTTAAACGCCATGGCGCATGATTCAATAATTTACCAACCCGTTCAGACAAAAAAACAAATCTGGAGCCAACTGTATGGCAGCAGCATGCCCCTGGCATTGGCTGAATATTGCCAACAAATGCCAGGCATTAAACTGTTGATTGCGCAAGATAACTTATCAGCCAGCCAGCTCCAGATGGAATTGAGTTTTTTTACAGCAGGCACTGAAAACCCTCAGGAAATCCTGTTTTTTCCTGACTGGGAAACCCTGCCCTATGATCAATTTTCCCCTCACCAGGACATCATATCGGAAAGACTAAATACATTAAGCCGCATCCAGCAAAGTGCCAGAGCGATTGTGATAACCTCTGTCAGTACACTGATGCATCGCCTTTGTCCTCCTGAATTTCTCAACCAATACGCTTTAATGCTGAGGGAAGGACAAACGCTTGTTCTTGAATCTTTCAGAGAGCAATTGCAGCAATCAGGTTATCATTGCGTCAACAAAGTGCTTGAACACGGTGAGTTTGCCCTGCGTGGCTCGATTATTGATGTTTACCCCATGGGAAGCAAGCTACCGTTTCGAATTGAATTGTTTGATGAGGAAATAGAAAGCCTCAGAACCTTCGATACTGAAACGCAGCGGACCATCGAAAAAATCGATGAGATAAAAGTACTGCCAGCCCGTGAGTTTCCACTAAACGAAACAAGCATTACCCATTTCAGACGCGCCTTTCGAGAACAGTTTCCAGTCAATCCCAGCCAGTGCCCTATGTATGAAGCCGTCAGCAATGGCCAGTTTCCCTCAGGTATCGAATATTATCTGCCCTTGTTTTTTGATAATACCGTCAGTTTTTTTGATTATTTGCCTGCATCGTCGAGCATTTGTTTAATTGAAAATTTCAAAGAACCTGCAGAAAAATTCTGGCAGGACGTCAGCGAACGTTACCAGCAACGTTGTTATGATGTCAGCCGCCCTATCCTGCCGCCACAACGTTGTTTTATTAAAGCCGATGAACTGCTGGAAAAAATTAATACCTATCAGCAATTACGCCTGTATCATAAGCCCATTGAAAAGAAAGGCGCTGTCAAACAGTTTAATATAGACAAGGGACCCAAACTGCCGATTGATAGAAAATCTGCAGAACCGCTGCATCTTGCCGCTGAGTATTGTCAAAACCACAACAATTGGCGCTATTTGTTTGTTGTCGAAAGCGCAGGTCGAAGGGAGGTTTTACTTGATTTACTCAAACAAAGCGGCGTCAAACCACAGATAATCAATAGCTGGTGTGAATTTCTAGAGAGCAAGGAACAGCTTTGTATTACAACAGGGCCTTTGATATATGGCTGTGAGCTTATTAACCAAGGCATAGGCATCATTGTTGAATCGCAACTCTTTGGTGAACAGGCCGTTCCACAAAGACGAAGCGGTCAAAAAGCAGTTAACCCTGATCTGATCATCAAAGACATGGCAGAGCTGCAAATTGGTGCGGCGGTTGTTCACTTACAGTTTGGCGTCGGGCGTTATCAGGGTTTACAATACCTTGCCTCAAATGGCATGGACAGCGAATTTTTAGTATTGCACTATGCAGGCAATGATAAAATTTATGTGCCTGTGACCTCTTTGCACATGATAAGCCGTTACACCGGCGTTGACAGTGAGCATGCACCGCTGCATCGATTAGGCAGTGATTTGTGGCAGAAAGAAAAGAAAAAAGCCGCGGAAAAAATTCATGATGTAGCCATTGAACTGCTTGAAATCTATGCCAAGCGAGAAGCGCAGCCCGGGTATGTCTATGACTTTAATCAAAGTGAATATCAACGTTTTGCCAGTGGTTTTCCCTTTACAGAAACCCCCGATCAACATCAGGCGATTGAACAGATCATTGCCGATTTACAATCACCCAGACCGATGGATCGCCTCATTTGCGGTGATGTAGGTTTTGGAAAAACCGAAGTGGCCATGCGAGCGGCGTTCGTTGCGATTCAAAATAACAGGCAAGTGTGTGTTCTAGTTCCTACAACGCTGCTTGCAGGTCAACATTTCGAAACTTTTCGCGACCGTTTCGCGGATTTTGCCGTCAATATTGAGCTTTTATCACGTTTTCGCAGTGCCAAAGATGCTGCTGCGGTAATGGAAGGATTAAGCTCTGGCAAGATCGATTTGGTTATTGGTACCCATAAATTATTCCAGAAAAACATCGCCTTTAAAAACCTGGGACTATTGATTATTGATGAGGAACATCGATTTGGGGTCAAGCAAAAAGAACATATTAAAGCCCTGCGCACCCATGTTGACATCCTGTCAATGACCGCAACGCCCATTCCTCGAACATTGAATATGGCAATGGCCGGCATTCGAGACATTTCCCTGATTGCCACGCCTCCCGCAAAGCGTCTTGCTATAAAAACCTTTTGGCAGGAAAAAAACACCACCGTTCTCAGGGAAGCCATTTTACGTGAAATATTAAGAGGCGGTCAGGTTTACTTTTTACACAATAACGTGCAAACCATTGAACGCGTCTGCCAGGACCTTCTTGAACTGGTACCAGAAGCCAAAGTACACAGCGCGCATGGTCAAATGCCTGAGCGTGAACTGGAACGTATTATGTCTGATTTTTACCATCACCGTTTTAACGTGCTGGTCTGTACCTGTCTCTTATACACATCT
>JAGXGR010000013.1 GCA_024636645.1 Legionella sp. | reverse complement strand
CTATGCCACCTGCCCGGCTTTTCCCTGTGTTCATGAACGCTATGTACGTATAGATTTTACCACGCAAACCAGCAGCTGGTGGCAATCAAACTCCGCGGTCTACACATTTAATCTTACCGATATATCCACACCGCCTCGTTATCTGATTGAATTTTTACAGTTTATACCGGATTCTCCAGTGATTGGTAACTCCTCGATAAAAAGTAGCGGTGTACATTATTATCAAATAACCGCCAGGGGCACAGGCGGCTCAGATGACGCCGTCAGTATACTGCAAACGACTGTTGCAAGGAGATACTGATGAAACATTTATGGAAGGCTATAGCATGCTCCTGGCTTCTCTTCATCGGCTCATCAAATGCCGCACCGCTCAATTTGTCCCAGACGCCCTTATTTTTAACCGATGCGGTTCCTCCTTTGACCATGCTGGTCTTAAGCCGCGATCATAAGCTGTATTTTGAAGCCTACAATGATATTTCTGATATCGATGGTGATGGACAAATTGATTTAAAGTTTAAACCGGGTGTCGATTATTACGGTTATTTTGACAGTTACAAATGTTATGCTTACAGTAGTGCTAACCTTTATTTTTATCCCGTTTCCAAAACCGCCACCAAACAATGCCCCGGTAACTGGAGCGGTAATTTCCTCAATTATGTGACCACCGCCAGACTCGATGCCATCCGCAAGGTGCTTTATGGAGGCTATCGTGCCATCGACTTGCAAAATCAAACCATACTGCAAAGAACCTATGTCCCTCAAGACGGTCACAGCTGGGGTAAGGAATATCAAAGTACCGCAGTGGATAATTATGATATCAGTCAATATGCACCCTTTGCCGCCCCCTCGTCTTCAAATTATCTTTTATTTGCAAATACCACATTGAGAAACGGCACTGGCGCGCCTTTATTACGCGTCGCCCCCGATCAACCCTATCCCATCAGGGACTGGGTCAGCATTGAAAAACCGGTTGCCGGCAGCCGTGCTGATGATGGCAGCACAGGCCCTGAAATTACAGGCATTCAGGATTTTGTGGTCAGAGTCAAAGTCTGCGATCCCGCGGTTGGTCTGGAGAGCAATTGCCGTGTGTATCCCAACGGAGACTATAAGCCCATAGGTCTTTTGCAGGAGTTCGGTGAAAACGAGTCCATGTATTTTGGTTTGATAACCGGCAGTTATGTCAACAATCTGGCCGGCGGGGTCCTTCGTAAAAACATAGACAGCATCACCGATGAAATAGACTTGGATACAGGCCAGTTCACCAGCTTAAACGGCATTATAGCCACCTTGAATAAACTGACGGTCACTGGCTTTCAAACAGATTATAATTATGATTGCGGCTGGATTACGACAAGGAACATTAACAATGGCGAATGCCAGATGTGGGGCAACCCTGTTGGTGAAATGATGTATGAGGCGGTACGCTACTTTGCCGGCAAGGGTGCTGCTACTTCCAGTTATAATTATTCCAGTGGTACAGATGATAGCTTGGGCCTGCCCAAACCAGGCTGGCAGGATCCTTACACCAGTCATCCTCGCTGCGCCAAAGCCAACATGCTGGTTTTGAGTGATTTATACCCCTCTTATGATAGTGATCAGGTCCCCGGAAGCTATTTTATGGGCTTCTCAGGCGATATCAGTGGATTAAATGTATCGCAATTGGCCCAGACCATCTTTTCCGGAGAGGGCTTTAGCAGCATATTAGCGTTTATTGGTCAATCCGGCTCAATTGCCGATGGCGCCCCTACCCCAAAAACAGTCAGCAGTTTTGGCAACATTCGTGGACTCGCTCCCAATGAGCCTAATTCAGAAGGCAGCTATTACAGCGCGGCAGTCTCCTATTTTGCCTGGATAAATGACATCCATTCGGTTCGCGATGAACAAAACGTGAAATCATATATTGTGGCGCTGTCTTCCCCTTTACCAGAGTTTAATTTTACCGTGGGGGATAACATCATCAAGCTGATACCCTTTGGAAAATCCGTTGGCCCCGCAGAAGATATTGACCCCGCAGAAGGCCGATATCAGCCCACCAACAGTATTGTAGATGTCTATATAGAAACGCTAACCCCAACCTCGGCAAGCTTCTGGGTTTATTTTGAAGATGTGCAACAAGGCGGTGATTTTGATATGGATGCTGTGGTCAAATATACCGTAACCGTTCAACCAGACAATACACTAGACGTTGAATTAAATTTGGACTCTGCCGGCACCAACATCATTCAGCATATGGGTTATGTCATATCGGGTACAACACAGGACGGTGTATATCTTGAAGTCAAGAACTTAATAGGCGATGCAAATGATGTGGATTATTTTCTTGATACCCCGCCAGGGCAATGGCCACCCGGGCAAACATGGGATGATGACGTGGCCTTACCTCCCAATTCAACAACATCCTCAGCACTCCGTACATTTTCACCCGGTCCATCTACTGCGACAATACTCAAATCCCCCTTATGGTACGCTGCCAAATGGGGTGGCTTTAATGATCTCAATAACAATGACCTTCCCGATCAAAACGACGAGTGGGATACCAGCAACAGCGGTGATCCTGACAATTATTTCCTGGTGACGACAGCGGTTAACTTAAGTACCCAGCTTGCAAAAGTGTTTGAAGATATTATCGACAGAACCGGATCGTTCTCCTCTGCAGCGCTTAGCAGCGGTTTTCTGGCGGCCAACACAAGAATCTATCAAGCCATCTTTCGAACCAAAGACTGGAGCGGTCAACTGCTCGCTTTTGCCATTGATCCCATAACCGGAGACATTCTGACAAATGGCAGCGGGCCTTCAGGGTCAATATGGGATGCCTCGGTCATTTTAAAAAATCAGGATTACAATACCGGCCGGCGTATTTTGACGCATAAACCTTCCACGGGCATTGGTATCCCCTTCCGCTGGCCCACTGATGAAACGGCCCCTGGATTGAATGAACTGGATTTAAGTCAAATTCTGGCTCTAAACACCCATCCTGCAACCGCTACAGTAGATAACCTCGGTCAGGCAAGGCTGAACTATCTAAGAGGTAACACCGCCCTGCAAGAAAAAAATGGCGGTACTTTCAGAGACCGACCTACTCCTTTAGGGGATATTATTAATTCAAGCCCCATCGCTGTAGGCGCACCTCAACAAGCCTATCCTGTGGTATGGATTGATGGGGCGCCGGAAAATAACTCACCTTATAGTGTGTTCAAACAAAACAACCTGAATCGAAATTCGGTTATTTATGTCGGGGCCAATGACGGCATGCTGCATGCTTTTGATGCCATAACAGGCAGTGAGTTGTTTGCCTATGTACCTTCCACGGTTTTTTCCAACCTGGCAAAACTGACATCGAGCAATTATACCCATCAATACTACGCTGACGGCTCCCCTACGGTCATTGATGTCTTTATCAACAGCCAATGGCGTACCATACTTGCGGCAGGTTTAAATGGTGGAGGGCAAGCGGTTTATGCCTTGGATATTACTGATCCCAACCAGTTTTCAGAATCTGCGGCTGAGTCTATTGTTAAATGGGAATTTACTGACGCTGATGATGTTGATCTCGGCTTCACCTACGGTCAGCCCTCTATCGTTCGCCTGGCCAATGGCAAATGGGCTGCGATTTTTGGAAACGGCTACAATAATACACAAACCGATGGCAATGCCAGTACAACCGGCAATTCGGTGATTTATATTGTCGACATTGAAACCAAAGCCATCATTAAAAAATTTAATACCGGTGTCGGCATGAGCGCTGATCCATTGGCATTGGGGCGACCCAATGGGATGAGCACACCGGTGGTATTGGATGTTGACGGCAATTCCATTGCAGACATTATTTATGCCGGCGATTTATTTGGCAACGTATGGAAAATGGATATCTCTTCAGCCAATGTCAATAATTGGGACTTCAGTTTTAAACAAGGCAGCGCACCAGCCCCCTTGTTTGTCGCCAGGGATGCCTCAGGCAATCGTCAGCCTATTACAACCCGTCCAGCCATATCAACGCTCAGTTATACCCAATCGGCTTATCAAATCTACGTGGGTACCGGTAAATACCTTGAAAGCGCCGATAAAACCGATTTATCCGTCCAGACGGTCTATGCCCTGCGCGATGATAATACCGGGGTTATCACAGGACGCAGTGAATTGCTGGAACAAACCATTATTGCAGAAACAGAAGAAGGCCGCGTCACCAGTAATAACTTACTGGCCAATAATGAACGCGGTTGGTATATGGATCTCATTTTTAATAACGTCGCCCGAGGCGAGCGGGTGAATTCCAATATGATATTTATCAATGACAAGATAATTTTCGCAACGATTATACCGACCAGTGATCCTTGTGATTTCGGCGGGGAGAGCTGGTTAATGGAATTGAATGCCTTAACCGGCAGCCGGCTGAACTATCATGTATTTGATATCAATAATGATGGCAACTTTGATAACGCTGACAGCGGTACGTATGTCTCTAATGGCACTAGCGTTTCAGCCCCGGTCAGTGGCTTAAAATCCAAAGTAGGCCTCATTGCCACACCCTCCATACTGAATGCCGGCGACAAGGAGTTCAAATATTTGCCAGGCACAAGCGGTAATATCCAGAAAGTGACGGAAAATCCCGGCAATCAAATTTTTGGCAGGCAATCCTGGCGGCAAATGAAATAAGGGATTTACAGGTAGGGCAGGCTACAGGCATTCAGCCTTGGCCTGCCCCATCCGATTTTATTGAAAGCCCTGCTTTACACCCAAGGCCGCGGGCAGTTGATTGGCCATGGCCGTTCCCATGCTTTTGGCAAATAATTCAAGCACGTTTGGCTTATAGGTATAATCCACCACCTCGTCGAGTTTTATTTTCTCCCGGACCACCTGACCACTGCTGGCAAGGCCATCAACCAGACCGCGCCCCACAGATTGCTCACCGGTCCAGAACAAGCCGGAAAAGGTCTCATCGTCAATTAACAAACGTCCTTTGCGCCCTTCTTTCACTCTGGAAATAAACTGCTGATGAATGATATCGAGCATCGTTGACATCTTTTGTTTATCCATTGGCTGCTCCGGAGAAAAGGGGTCAAGAAAACCCTTGTATTTTCCAGCGGTCATCATCCGACGGGACACGCCTATCTTGTCCATTGCATCGACAAACCCAAACCCGTTGTATAGCACGCCGATAGAGCCTACGATACTGGCGGGACTGGCATAAATATCATCTGCGGCGGCGGCAATATAATAAGCGGCTGAGGCGCATACATCCACACAGACGGCATAAACTTTTATATCCGGGTATTTCTTTTGGTAATGGCGGATGCCGTTATACATGTACTCCGCTTGAACCGGACTTCCTCCCGGGCTGTTAATACGGATAAGCAGCGCCTTCATTGCTTTGCTTTTATAAGCTTTATCAAGGCTTTTTACAAAATTATCAGAGCCTGCCGACTGCCCTTCAAAGATGGTGCCCTTCACATCAATCAAACCGACATGCGGTGTTAACTGAGTGATATCTTCTTTATTAATATCCAGCACACCGGCTTTTATAAAAATCACAATAAACACCAGCAGAAAAAATATCCGAAACGCCCAGCGCCAGCGTCTTTTATTTTTTTGCTCACGCATATAATCAATGATCACCTGGTTTAGAAGTGCTTGCGAATCCTTTTCCGATGTTGAAGAATTTTCATTATTCATTTTTTTCTACTTGAATTTAACAAAACAAGCCTCATTTTACGTTAGGATAACAATAAATTAAACCCATATTTTTTCTGAGGTTCTATTATGAGAATGGATAAACTCACATCAAAGTTTCAACTCGCACTCGCAGATGCCCAATCCCTTGCCTTGGGCCGTGATAACGGTTTCATTGAACCCGTCCACCTGATGAAAGCCCTGCTTGATCAAGAAGGAGGAAGCTGCCGGCCTTTATTAAGTAAAGCCGGGGTCAACATAGCCCAGCTTAGAACATTGGTCGATCAGGAGCTGGACAATTTACCTAAAGTCACCGGCACAGGCGGTGAGATTCACATTTCTAATGACTTGGGCAAACTGCTTAACATGACAGACAAGCTGTCCCAGCAAAGAAAAGACAATTACATCTCAAGCGAGCTATTTGTGCTTGCCGCCATTAACTCAGACAGCAAACTGGCCAAGTTGTTAAAGCAAGCAGGGGCTGAGGCCAAAGCCATCGAAAAAGCCATTGAAGATATGCGCGGGGGAGAAAAAATCACCGATCCCAATGCAGAAGAACAACGCCAGGCACTGGAAAAATACACACTCGATCTCACCGAACGCGCCGAACAGGGTAAGCTCGATCCGGTGATTGGTCGAGACGATGAAATTCGCAGAACCATACAGGTACTCCAACGCCGTACCAAAAACAATCCCGTACTCATTGGTGAGCCCGGCGTCGGAAAAACCGCCATCGCTGAAGGCCTTGCTCAACGGATTATTAACGGCGAAGTGCCTGAGGGAATGAAAAACAAACGTTTGCTATCCCTGGATATGGGATCATTGATTGCCGGTGCCAAATTCCGTGGTGAATTTGAAGAACGTTTAAAAGCGGTATTGAATGATTTGTCCAAACAGGAAGGCCAGATCATTTTGTTCATCGATGAGCTGCATACCATGGTCGGTGCCGGAAAGGCAGAGGGTGCCATGGATGCAGGAAATATGCTGAAACCTGCCCTTGCCCGCGGGGAGCTGCATTGTATCGGTGCCACGACACTGGATGAATACCGGCAGTATGTTGAAAAGGACGCAGCACTTGAGCGCCGCTTTCAGAAAGTGCTGGTGAATGAACCCAGTGTGGAAGACACCATTGCCATATTACGTGGCTTGAAAGAGCGTTATGAAGTCCACCATGGCGTTGAAATTACCGATCCGGCCATTATCGCTGCCGCAACGCTCTCTCATCGCTACATCAGTGACCGCCAGCTTCCTGATAAAGCCATTGATTTGATTGATGAGGCCGCCAGTCTGATACGCATGGAGATTGATTCAAAACCTGAAAGCATGGATAAGCTGGAAAGGCGATTGATTCAGTTGAAAATAGAAAGAGGGGCGTTGAAAAAAGAAAGCGATGAGGCCTCGAAAAAAAGACTGAAGGATTTGGAAGAATCCATCAGCGAACTTGAAAAAAATTATTCCGACCTGGAAGAAATATGGAAAGCTGAAAAAGCCGCCCTTCAAGGCACTACGCATATCAAAGAGGCTTTGGAGCAGGCAAAACTTGAACTGGAAACCGCCAAACGCGCCGGTGATTTAACCCGAATGTCTGAATTGCAATACGGCCGCATCCCCGAGCTTGAAAAGCAACTCGCGCAGGTATCGGCGACTGAAAGCCAGGAAACAGAAACCAAATTGGTGCGCAATAAAGTGACCGAGGAAGAAGTGGCTGAAGTTGTATCAAAATGGACCGGTATTCCGGTGTCAAAAATGCTGGAAGGTGAAAAGGAAAAACTGCTGCAGATGGAAAGCGCATTGCACAAGCGGCTGATTGGACAAAATGAGGCAGTTGATGCGGTAGCCAATGCCATACGTCGTTCTCGCGCAGGACTGTCAGATCCTGATCGTCCCATCGGTTCATTTCTCTTTCTGGGTCCAACAGGCGTAGGTAAAACCGAGCTTTGCAAAGCGCTTGCCGCCTTTATGTTTGATACGGAAGACGCCATGGTACGGATTGACATGTCTGAATTCATGGAAAAACATTCCGTGGCGCGTTTGATAGGCGCCCCCCCTGGCTATGTAGGGTATGAAGAAGGCGGTTATTTAACAGAAGCCGTCAGACGCCGACCCTATTCTGTGATTTTACTTGATGAGGTGGAAAAAGCGCATTCGGATGTGTTTAATATCCTTCTTCAGGTGCTCGATGACGGTCGTCTGACCGACGGTCAGGGAAGAACGGTTGATTTTCGCAACACGGTTATCGTCATGACTTCTAACCTGGGCTCGCATCTTATTCAGGATATGGGTAGCAAGCTAAGCTATGATCAGATGAAAGAAGCGGTGATGGGTATTGTTGCTGAACATTTCCGACCTGAATTTATCAATCGTATTGATGATGCAGTCGTTTTCCATGCCTTGGATAAAGAGCAGATTACAACCATTGCCGCCATCCAAATCAACTATTTAAAGAATCGTCTGGAGCAACAGGACATTCATATTGATGTGAAGCCCAAAGCATTGGAATATCTGGCTGAAGCCGGTTTTGATCCGGTCTATGGTGCTCGCCCCCTGAAGCGAATCATCCAGCAAAAACTGGAAAACCCACTGGCTCAGTCTTTATTGAAAGGCGATTTCAAGCCTGGAGATACAGTAATGGTCGATTTTGAAGATGATAAATTAGTCTTTAAGGTGAAATAATAGCTTTCTGCTTGATCTGCCCGTGGGGTAGATCAAGCTGTCAGTGGCATTTAATCCGGTATTACAGATTCAAAGAGGCTGCCGAACCTTGTTCAGAGGGCTGTTGCTGCTCCACCAATGTTTTCAGCAGGTTCGATTTATAAGCGGTCACTCTTTTTTCAAACACCTCATATTTTCCAGCCCAGGTCGTACAATCCAGCGCGTGGTTTTCATTTATATCCAAAAACCAGTCTTCCAGTGCACGAATCCCCTTTAGTTTTACATCAACGGGGATGGTATCACCATCCGGATTCAAAGCCAGATGGGTAACATCTTTGAAGTGTTGCATCTCCTCGTGGGGCTTATCCTCAAATACGAGCATATAAGCGCCAAATAATGCGTACTGACTTCTTGCAACAACACACTGATGGAGCCGCATTTCAAATTGCTCATAATTCCAGTCGGCAACGTTTTTAACAATATAATTTAAACTCAACAGCAACTGAATTCTTTGCCTGCTGCCTTCGTCCTTGATTTTATCGGGCAGGATTTTAATAACCGTATCCAGATCCAGCTGACTTAAATCCGGATAATATTTTTGCAGATGTCTGATCAGGAGTTGACATTCAGCATCTGTTTTATCACTGATCTTTTTCATTTGCCTGGCCAGGGATTGTAAAAATTTAATCGCATGAATTTGTATTAAAACCGGTTCAGCAGCGGGACGGTATTTATCAATAATTCGTTGGAGGTTACTGAAAAACTGTGGATCCTCTTTGAAATGTGGAAACTTTTGATAACGATTATCCTTGCGCATATTGTCATAAAAAGATTGGCAACAACTGACGATGGTTAGAGGATCCAAAGGATTCTCCCGGCAAACATTCAACACCCGTTTAATCGCTTGATACAATCCACAACTCTCAGGATTGACTTGACCAATGAAACTAATAAGCTTGCTGTCAATTCGATGTTTATATTCTGTTTCTATTCTAAAAAAACGGTGAATCAAAGCGCCCAGCATGCATTGCAGGGCTTCATTCTTTTGTTCTGCATTGGTTATTCTGGCCAACTCATTGGACAAAAGCCTGAAAACATCGGCTTGTTCCTGGCGTTTAAAACTTTTCGCCTTATACTTTTGGGTGTCACATATTTCTTGAGTCACCGCTTGAAGCAAGGCTTCAAGATTCGAGCTTTTATAGCGATTTGCAATGGCTGAAAAATGATTTTCCAAGTCTTCGGAAGCACGAAGGAGAGCACTGAAATCTGGTGGAGAATATGGCATGAAACCCTCCTTAATTTACACCGTGAAATATCAAGTCATTGATTTAATTAAATAGATTCTAAACCTTTGTAAAGTATATCACTATAAAACGTTACGACTCTCACAAATACTTTTTATGAAGACATCGTTTTTTTATATCAATCTGATCAAGAGATTGCAAGCTTTATTCCACGGCTGTCGCATTAAAATTTGATCAATCTGCTGTAGGTTGAGCCTTGGTCCAACAATGATGGTCTAATTTAGCACTGTACAACATTAGGGAGCGGAAATTTTGATCCGAGCCGCGATCTAACCGAGCCGCGCCCGTCAGGAAGCGGAACAGTTGAAGTAGCGGAACGGTTTGAAGT
>JAGXGR010000012.1 GCA_024636645.1 Legionella sp. | reverse complement strand
CGAGGAAAATCCTCAACGCGCTAAAGATACCGCACTGTTTGACAAACTGGGGTTAACCACACTGACATGACAGCAGAAACCAGATTAAAACAAGCCCTTGACGCTTTGAGATCCGAGGGACTGTATCGCTCGAGACAGGCGGGTTTTAATTCTAATCAGGATCTTTTAAATTTTTCCAGTAATGATTATTTATCACTAAGCAAAGATAAAAACCTCGCTGCCGCCTACCAAAAGGGTTATGCCACTTATCCTCTCGGCAGCGGTGGCTCGATGCTGCTTGGAGGCTATCACCCGATTCACAGGCGTCTTGAGTTGGCTTTCGCAGAATTTCTGGGCGTTGAAGAGGCCTTGCTGGTGAGCTCGGGTTATGTCGCCAATCTTTGTGTGAGCGCCTTATTAAAACAGCTTCAGGTGCATTGTTTGATTGATAAGGGGCTGCATGCCTCTTTTTATGATGGCCTGAAAATGCATGATGTTCCTTTTTCGCGTTATTTACATCAGGACATGAATGATTTTTATGTTAAAAATAAAAAATGCCCTGAAAACAGTATGGTCATCACCGAGGGCATTTTCAGTATGAGCGGCCAAATCACCGACTTGGCAGCTTTTGCCTCTCATCGGCCAATGATTGTTGATGAGGCACACGCCTTTGGGATCCTCGGTGAAAATGGACGAGGCGCAACGGATCGGTTTAAATTAAATAATCAACAGATTCCATTGCGTGTAGTTCCTCTAGGGAAAGCGTTTGCCGCGCAGGGGGCTGTGATTGCGGGATCTCATCAGTGGATTACGGGATTGGTTCAATTCGGACGTGCTTATATTTATTCAACAGGTCTGAGTCCTGCTTTGGCCTATGGCATGTTAAAAACGCTGGATATAGTGGCGCAGGCCAATGAGCGGCGTAAAAAATTAAACGAGCTTATTGCCGTTTTTCGCCACCATGTCCTGCAATCTGATTTAAACTGGGCGGACTCTACTTCCCCCATTCAACAGCTAAAATTAGGCTGTGCTCATCAAGCCGAGCGGTTTTTTCAGCAGCTAAAAAAACAAGGCATACTTTGTCTTCCTGTGCGTACGCCAACCGTGCCAAAACCTGAAACAGGGTTAAGGATTATTTTAAATTATTGCCATCAACCAGAAGATATCTTTCAGTTATTTACAGCCTTAAAGAAGATAAATCATGACCATATATTACAATAAACAGGGTTTTGGAAAACCTTTGGTGCTTTTTCATGGCTGGGGGTTTGATGGCAGCATCTGGCGTCAGCTTCTGCCTGATTTAAGCAGAGATTTTGAGGTTTATACTGTAGATTTGCCGGGTTTCGGTCAGAGTGCTTACATGGATTGGCCTGCCTTTAAACAGAGGCTATTCCATTTTTTACCCGAGCAGTTTGCCATTCTTGGTTGGTCCTTAGGCGGTTTATATGCCACGCGATTGGCAGTGGAGCACCCTGAGCGCATTGATCAGCTTATCAATGTCGCCTCAAGCCCACGGTTTATTGCCGATGAGAACTGGCCCGGTATTCAGCCTTCGGTCTTTGAGGCATTTTATAAAAATATACTCTCTGATCCTTTGGGGGTATTGAAACAATTTGTGCAGCTTCAAAGCCGCGGACAACCCATGCCCTGCCTAAAAGACAAATTACACCATACAAAGGGACTTGAGGAGGGTCTGAAAGCCCTCGCTGGCTGGGATCTTCGCCATTCATTAAAAACCTTCACAAAACCTGCCCATTTTATTTTTGGACGCTTGGATGCGATCACACCTGCAAGCACCATGGCCGCCATGCAGCAAGCTTATCCTCGTTATGATTACACGATGTTCAAGCGATCGGCTCATATGCCTTTTCTTTCCCACCAGGAAATATTTAATGATTTAGTGAGAGATTACTTATTATGAAATCCTATTTTATTACCGGGACAGACACCGATTGCGGTAAAACCTATGCTACCTGCGAATTATTAAACCATCTGCAAGCAAGGCATTTTAAGGCAGAACCGCTGAAACCTGTCGCTAGCGGCTGTGTGGAAAAAGCGGGCAAATTGCTTAGTGAAGATGCCTTGCGTTTAAAAGAGCATTCAAGCTTTGCTCTTGATGAAATCAATCCCTGGCGATTTGCACGCCCCGTATCCCCCCATATTGCAGCGCATGCTGATGGGAAAACCTTGTCTGCCACAAAGATAGCTGACTATTGTCTGGATGAGCGATTTAACCACCTTGATTATTTGTTAATTGAAGGGGCAGGGGGGCTGCTTGTCCCTTTAAATAAAAAGGAAACCTGGATAGATATGCTCCAAATCAGCCAGCTGCCGGTTATTCTGGTTGTGGGCATAAAGTTAGGGTGTATTAATCATGCCTTGCTGAGCCAGGCGGCCATGACTTTGCATCAAATACGCTGCGCCGGGTGGATTGCCAATTACAATACACCAGAGACTTTGATGGTTGAAGACGTTGTCAATACCTTGGAAAATAGCCTGCATTTTCCAAAATTGGCCCAGATACCGTACAATGCCCGCTTAATAGATATAAATCTCTCAATTCTTTAATTGTTCAACTGCCCTTACTTGGATATAATGATATCTTTATTAAGCTACTGCTAAACTTCGGAGTTTCAAGATGCCAATTTATGAATATCAATGTGCAAATTGTCATCATCAATTTGAGCTGATGCAAAAAGTGAATGATGCGCCGGCAAAACAATGCCCAAAATGTTTTGAGCAAACGGCTACTAAACTGGTTTCCGCTGCCGGCTTTCAACTGAAAGGCACTGGCTGGTATGTCACGGATTTTAAAAATAAAGGGACGCAAAAGGACAGCACTTCAGCGGATAAAACGCATAGCGAAGATGCATCTAAAAAAACAGATGACAACAAAAAAACCGAATCAAAACCTGAATCAAAAAAAACGGAAGGGAAAAAAGATTGAAATCCAAATCCATAAAAAGTTATTTGCTGGCAGGTCTTGTGGTATGGCTGCCTATCCTCGCCACTTATGTCGTGCTTCGCTTTATTATTGATATCCTGGATCTGACGATAGGACTCCTGCCGACAGCGTATCAACCAGAGCAATTATTTGGTATGCACTTGCCAGGCTTTGGCGTGGTGTTATCGCTGATTTTGTTAATCATTACCGGTATTATCGCCACCAATTTTCTGGGCCAAAGGCTGGTAATCTGGGGTGAAGCCATCTTATCGCGTATTCCTTTGGTTCGCTCCATTTATCACGCCACCAAGCAGGTTATCAGTACTATCTTTGCAGCAGACAGCCAGGCTTTTCGCAAGGTCATGCTCGTAGAATATCCGCGCAAGGGTTTGTGGAGCATTGCGTTTCAAACAGGCTCAGCCACTGAAGAAATAAATTTACATACCAGCAAACCCATGGTTTCACTTTTTGTACCAACAACACCTAATCCGACTTCAGGCTTTATCATTATGGCTGCTCAAGAAGATGTCATTGAGTTAAAAATGTCCGTAGATGAAGCATTGAAATTTGTAATTTCTCTAGGCGTTATGCAGCCCACACAATTGGGCGCATTGGCTGGCAATAAATAATTTTTAAGACAGGCGGTAGAATGCGTACACATTATTGTAACGAAGTAACTGAATCAAAACTTGAACAAACGGTCACTGTTTGCGGCTGGGTACATAATCGCCGCGATCATGGCGGTGTGATTTTTCTTGATATACGTGACAGCTCGGGTTTGTTACAGGTCGTTTACGAACCGGAAAATCAGACCTGTTTTTTGGAAGCCGAAAAATTAAGACATGAATTCGTTGTAAAAATAACCGGTCAAGTACGCAGAAGACCTGAGGGCATGGTCAACAAGAAAATGGAGACCGGCGCTGTTGAGGTGCTGGGTTCTGATTTAGTCATCCTTAACCACTCGTCTACACCTCCATTTTTACCTGATGAACACCAGACGGTCAGTGAGGATGTACGGTTTCGTTTTCGATACCTTGATCTTCGACGTGCGGCAATGCAACACAATCTCAAGTTAAGACACCAGTTAAATACTTGCATCCGTGAATATTTCAATGAAAGACATTTTCTGGATCTGGAAACACCGATGTTGACTAAAGCCACCCCGGAAGGTGCCAGAGATTACCTGGTTCCATCACGGGTGCATCAAGGCGAGTTTTATGCCTTGCCTCAATCACCGCAATTATTCAAACAGATTTTGATGATGTCTGGTTTTGACAAATATTATCAGATTGTCAGATGTTTCAGAGACGAAGATTTGCGCGCTGACAGACAGCCTGAGTTCACCCAGTTAGACGTGGAAATGGCGTTTATTGATGAAGAAACCATCCAGTCACTGATTGAAGGATTATTAAGAAAGGTGTTTAAAGACATTCTGAATGTCACTATCCCTGAGACATTGCCAAGGATGAGTTATGCAGAAGCCATACGCCGTTTTGGCAGCGATAAACCCGATTTGCGTATTCCTCTTGAACTGATAGATATCGAAGATATTGCTATACATGCTGACTTTAAAGTATTCAGCGAAGCAGCCAAAGATGCCGATGGCCGAATTGTTGTATTAAGACTGCCTAACGGCTGTGAGTTGAGTAGAAAGGAACTGGACGACTATGGCAAATTCGTCTCTATATACGGTGCCAAAGGCCTTGCTTATATTAAAGTAAACAATATTGAAAAAGGTTTGGAAGGCCTTCAATCACCTATCCTGAAGTTTTTATCTGAAGATATCATCCGTTCGATTCTTACAAGAGCCGATGCGAAGACCGGGGATGTGCTGTTTTTCGGTGCCGGGAAAACAACGGTCGTTAATGAATCCATGGGTGCATTACGATCCAAACTGGGCCATGACAGAGGTCTGGTTGAGAAGGGGTGGCGTTTGTTATGGGTTATCGACTGGCCTATGTTTGAAAAAGATGAAGATACAAACGGCATTCAACCCATGCATCATCCTTTTACATCGCCGCAAAATCTTGATATTGACAGCTTGGTTTCCAACCCAACAGGCCGACTGGCGCGAGCTTATGATATTGTTATCAACGGCTTTGAAATCGGCGGCGGTTCGATTCGTATTCATCAGCCTGATATGCAGAAAGCCATCTTCGGTTTGTTAGGAATATCTGAGCTTGAAGCACGTGAAAAGTTTGGCTTTTTGCTGGAAGCGCTGGAGTATGGTGCGCCTCCCCATGGCGGTATTGCATTAGGCATTGACAGGCTGGCTATGCTTTTAACCAACTCCAGTTCCATTCGTGATGTCATTGCTTTTCCAAAAACACAATCAGCTTCTTGCTTGCTGACCAATGCGCCTTCTCGAGTGAGTCATGCGCAGTTGACAGAATTGGGGATAAAACTTGCAGCCCTTGTTAAAAAAACCAAAGAAACTGCCTAAAGGCTTTGTCGCTTGGCAGTGCTTTTTTCTTTATCTGCTGCTGTTTATATTTGCAGCGCCATTGTCCTTTGCCGAAACAGAGGACAATGCCTCCAAACTGATTGAATACCTTGCTCAGGAAAGGATAAATCTGTCGCTGCAAGCGCATGAAACGGCTCTACTGAGTCCGCCCACCCATCCATCTGATATACAAACGCGAATCGCCCAGAATACAAGAAAACAGACGCTGAATGATTTAAAGCTGGAGAGTCTTAATGAATTTCTTGCCAGCCAGATAAAGTCAAAAAACAATATCGAACAAAAAATAAAGCACATCCAGCAACAAACGCTGGTTAAAAATAACCTGACGAATACGCAAGAGAAATTGTCCGGGCTTGAGACATTAAAAACGGTCAATAAAAAAGCCGTTGAACTTCTCAATGAAACCATTGCCATGGCCAAAGCTTACAAGAAAGTATTACAGAATGAGAAAAAACAGTTAAACCTGTGGGAAGTGAAGTTCCAACTGCACCAGCAATTAAAAAAAATAAGCCAGCGGGAAGCAAAAACGCGTAATTCACTGAATCAACTTTATCAGAAAAATATTGATATTCAACAACAAGGAAAACCTGATCAGGATAAGCAATCCGCGCTGGTACTTGAAGAAAGCGCCTGGCTTAATAATCAAAATATTACTATTTATCAGCAGGATTTGAGTGAGCTGGCCTCACAAAGGAAAATTTTAACTTCTGAATACCTTTTCCTGCAACATCAGAATCTTCTGGCTCTCAACCGCGTTATCAATACCTACCTGCATTCGCTTGCCTTGTATGAAGAAGTAGAAGGGACGCTTGCACACTTATCCACTTCACTGAATAAGTTTTCATATTTAGCGTCTGACAAGCTGTTAAAAAAGCAGTACCAGCAATTAAAGCAAGCCATCAGCAAAAAACAAAATGCCATACAAGGACAAAAAAAAGCGTTAAGCACTGGCTTGAATACCTATCAACAAAGACAAAAGGAAATGTTTGCTTCAAGGCAAACGTTCGCAAATTACAGCTTCGAAAATATCCCTGAAATCTTTAACCAGCTTGCGGCAACCCCGGGCCAGCTTTATAATTATTTTAAAGCACTGGCATGGAAATTCACAAATAATTATGCTTGGAAAACGCCTGTATCCGCGGGTCTTTTATGGGCTTTAATCGTGATGATGGCTATATTTTCTATCTTGTTGCATCGCTTGTTTAATCGCCTGCTAACCCATAATAAAGAAAGGTTGAGACTGACAGGTTATCTGTATGATGGCGCGCTAAGCCTTGTCAATCGCAACTTGTTTCAGCTGACAGCATTGTCAGTCTTTATCGCGGCTTTGACAATTAATCAAATCCCTTATACTAATTATCGCTTGATTGTTAATATTTTCTGTATCTGGTTAACCTTCCGAAGTTTAATCATCATCGCCAAATTATCCTTACTGGAAAGCATCAGCGATTCATCGGGTAAAGATGTCAAACTGTATTACCGTTTAAAATGGCTGTTGTTATCAGGCGGTTGGGTGACGGCCTTGATGATTACAAGCCATCAATTGCATATGGCGATTATCGTTCAGGATATATTCAATCGATTGTTTATGCTCTTTATACTTGCTATATCGCTTGTCACCTGGCGTAGCCGGGATGTGCTTCCTCATTTGCTGGAGCCCTATTTAATCTCCAAAAAACGCTATGTCAGAAATGCGGTAAGCATCTTGGTTCTGTTGCTGCCTTTAACGCTGTTCACGACCGCTGTGATCGGCCTGCTGGGGTATATTAATCTGGCCTGGACAATGAGTAAATATCAGGCTTATACCTTGATCATGCTGACAGGCTATGTACTGGTGCGTGGTTTGCTGTTTGATGCACTGGAGTTGGTTTCAGAATGGATGATTGCCAGTTTACGAAATGGCTGGCTGTGGATAGAAGTGCTTTTAAAGCCGCTGGATAAGATATTGCGTATCTTGTTGTTGTCCTGTGGCATATTTATTTTATTTAATATTTTTGGCTGGATAAGCAATGAGAGCATCATTAATCGAATGAAAGCCATTGCATTATACCCTCTGATTAACGTGTCAGGTATTCATATTACCTTGGTAAGTATTGCTGAATTCACCCTGTTATTTTCGATTTTTATATGGGCTGCAAAATGGACGAGAGAGTTTTGTTACCGTTGGTTATATCGAAACACCAAAGATGCCGGCATTCGAAACAGTCTTTCGGTTTTTTCGCAGTATGCAGTTATTTTGATAGGCAGCTTTATAGCCCTGAGGGTTCTCGGCCTTGATTTCAGCGGCATGTCTATGATTCTTGGCGGGCTTGCTGTAGGTATGGGGTTTGGTCTGAGAGACTTTGCCAGTAATGTCATTGGCGGGTTGATGCTACTGATTGAGCGACCGGTTCGTGAAGGAGATTTGATAACCCTTGAAGGGTACGAAGGGCGTGTCTCTCATATTGGCATACGCTCCATGCGCTTATCGACCTGGGATAACATGGAGGTCTTGATTCCAAATGCTGAAACGTTCAACAAACCTTTTACAAACTGGACGCACCAGGACAGTGTGGTCAGAACCGTGTTTCCAATCAAAGTCAGCAGGGCGGATGATCCTTTGATGGTACAGCAATTGATTCTTGATGTACTGGCGACTACAGCGGAAATTTTAACTGATCCGCCAGCGCAGGTTTTTTTGAAACAAATTGATGAAGCATTGATTGAATTTGAAGTCAGGTATTTTGTCAATATCGAGCTTCACACGCGCGTTGAAATTCGCTCAAAAGTTTTATTTGCGGTTACCGCCCAATTTAAAGCCGCCGGCATTAAACCGCCCATTCCCCCGATTCATGTAGAGTTTGCAGAGAGTGAAAGCCGTGAAAGACTTGTTGAAAAAAAAGCCACCGAAAAATGAAGCCGAACTGATATTCAGCTGTCAACAAATTGCAGGCTTTAGCTTTTCTCAACTGGCAAGCAGTCTGGATTTGCTGATACCTGAAAATCCTGCCCAAAGAAAAGGCTGGGTAGGACAGGCCATTGAACTGGCTTTAGGCACCACAGCAGGCAATAGGTCATTGCCTGATTTTCATCATCTGGGTATTGAACTTAAAACCTTGCCGATGGGACCGAGTGGCAAGCCCGCAGAGTCCACTTTCATCTGCTCAATAAACTTGCTTCATTTCCATAGGCAGCAATGGGAAAGCTCAACCTGTTTCAATAAACTTAAAAAAATACTGTGGTTTCCTATAGAAGGGGATACAGACATCCCTTTTCATCATAGACGACTCGGACAAGGCTTTCTGTGGTCACCAAATCAAACACAGGCAGAGATTTTAAAAGCCGACTGGATCTATTTTAATAACCTTATCAGCCTTGGGCAATTGGAAGAAATAGATGCTCGTCATGGCGACTATTTACAAATCAGACCGAAAGCCGCCAATGGAAAATCCTTATGCGATGCCTATGACAGCAGCGGGGCGAGAATAAAAACCCTGCCAAGAGGCTTTTACCTGCGCAGCTCCTTTACAGCGTCGCTCTTTACAGGTGGTTATTCGTAATCCGGGAGTGGGAGGGTTATTCAGGCGCTTCATTTTCTTCGATTGGTGTTGTGTTCCCGTAATACGCTATCGCTCCTTTACAAATCATCCGTAGCCCGGTGGAGGTGCCGTCGTAATCCGGGATTGTGATGGACATTCAGGCACTTTATTTCTTCGTTTACCGTCGAGATCCCCCTAATACGCTTCGCTTCTTCCCGGTAACCAATACGGAAGGTGAAATGATATCGGCAAATACTAATTCAAGCTACTTCTTCTATATTTCATAATCTGCGAATATTTTTTATATATTGCCTGTTTATTGACACAATAATTTGACTTTGTTCAAAAATGCACCACACTTGTATTGTAAATATAACAGACGGAGAGCAAAGATGAAATATTTAGATGATGTTGAAATTGAAGAGATTGTAGGTGGACTAACTGTAGGAGAGTTAGTAGGAGAGTATTCATATATTAGACGTGATAACGTTGGTATGCTCCAAGAAATTCCTGATGGAGGGAGACGAGAAGAATATTAATTATAAAACTGGTGTAAGCTAATTTAGCTTACACCTTTTAATTTATCTTACATCACTGAAAAAATTGACTGATATAACACTAGCTGCTATTACTATTGTATATCTTAGATTTAATTTTTTTTAAAATAAATACATATAATAATTTAAAAATACACATATTGTTATGTTAATCTTAGCGCCTACATCCAAACTCAGAAGTTGTAACATGATTGGGCCGTTGCAGCATACCAAGTCAAAAATGAACATTATATAAAGGACATTGTTCATGACAACAGAACCTATACCTGATACCGCCCTCCATAATATAGCCGTTGTTCTTGACTCTGAGGCAGAAATAACAGGTACAAGCAGTGATCTTTGGTTCTGTTGTAAAAAAATTTTGCAATCTTTGCATATTGAATCCCTCAAACCAGTTGAATTAAAAGAGGAAGATTCTATTGATGATCATTTGGCGGCTATCTGTGAAAATAATAAACTGCGTTTTCGAAAAGTAAAGATGCATGACAAACAATTATATCAATATGATCATGGGCCTTTACTGTGTTTTTATAAAGAAACCGGAGATATTGCCGCACTTATTCCGGGTCGAGGCGATAAGTATTTGTTATACGTTCCTGCATTAAATATCAAACAAAAAGTAAATCGAAAAGAACTGGATCTATTTCTGGATACAGGGTATGTCTTTTATCGGACGTTAGCTGATACCCCGATGGACTGGAAAGCTGTTTTTCATTTCGCCAGACAGGGTCTGACACCGGAGTTCTTAAGCATTTTTTTATTGCAGGGCATTATCTCACTGTTAGGATTACTCATTCCCATCGCTACGGGTATCATTTTTGATGCTGTCATACCCAATGCCTCCATCAGCTTGCTGACGCAATTTGCTATCGTCCTGACGGTGAATGTTTTGATTATCAGTTTGTTGAATATCAATCTCGTCATTGCCAGCATACGCATACGACTTAAGATTAACGCGGAATTACAAGCCTCGGTCTGGGACAGGATTGTCCGGCTTCCACTACGCTTTTTCAGACGGTTCAGCACAGGTGATTTAGTGATGCGGGCTGGTGTGGTTAATCAGATTCAACAAGAAATTTCAAGCTCGGTTATGGTGAGCTTTATCAGCGGATTAATGTCTGTATTAAGCTTTATTTTACTTTTTTATATCGCTCCCTCTCTGGCGTGGAGCATGCTGGCCCTGGTCTTTTTTATTATGTTGGTGTCAATTGTGAACTACATCAGACAGATATATTATTTACGCAAGTCATTGCATTTTCATGGCGCGCTTAGCGGTTTTTCATGGCAAATGTTAAATAGCCTCAGTAAGCTAAAGATTAATAACAGCTTGGGAAAGGCTTTTGAATATTGGTCTGATATATTTTCATCTAAAATGACAAACCAGTTCAAAAGCGGCAAAATCATGGTCAATTTAACGAGCTTTACCACCTTTTTTAATGTCATCGCCACAACTTTATTATTTACTTTGGTATTTATGCAACGCGATACGATGTCATTCGGTACTTTTATTATTTTTAATGCCGCTTTTGCACAGTTTATGATAGCTATTTTTTCCTTGATTGCAACGGTTGCCGCCGTTTTACGGGTTATACCTCTATATGAGAGGGCAAAGCCCATTTTTGAAACCACGCCTGAATATAGCCAGCAAGGTTTTGCTCCCCCCCCATTGACTGGGAAAATTGATATCGTTCATGTTGGATTTAAGTACCATGAAGATTTACCTATGGTATTTAAAGATCTCAGCATAAACATCAAGCCTGGAAGTAAAGTGGTTATTACGGGTGCCTCGGGCTCAGGGAAATCGACCTTATTCAGTTTGTTGCTTGGTTTTGAAAAACTGGACTCGGGTCACATTTATTTTGATGATTTTGACTTGCAAACTTTGAACTTAAGCAAGTTAAGGCAACAAATCGGTGTTGTACTGCAAGATACCTTGTTATTTCCCGGTTCTATTCTAGACAATATTCAGGGGGCAAAAGCCATTCCGATTGAGAAAGTATGGGATTTATTAGATATTGTGGCACTCAGGTCAGAGATTGAAGAGATGCCCATGGGATTACATACTCTGGTGATGGAGAATGGCCGGACATTATCCATGGGACAAAGACAAAGGATACTATTGGCAAGGGCTTTGAGCAAAGATCCTGCTATACTTATTCTGGATGAGGCAACAAGCGCTTTAGACAAAATGACCTCTGAACATATAGAAAATAATTTGGCAAAATTAAACATGACCCAGATTATTAGTACCCACAAGCCAGATAGCATTAAAACAGCGGATCAGATCATCAATATCAAAGACCTCAATATAAGGACTATACTTAACGATGGCTCAGAAACCGAAGGATGATTTATTTAGAAAAAAAGCATTGGAACATGCCGTTACGACGCAGAAAATTGATGAAATGATTAATATTGTTCCACGCAAATTCTGGGTTTTACTGGTGGTATTGGCTATCGTTATCATTACTGCTATCGCTTGGGCTTTTTTAGGCCGGATTCCAATACTGGCTGAAGGGGAAGGGCTTTTGATTGCCGAAAAAGGCGCTTTATACAATGCAGTAGCGCCAGAGGGCGCCACGCGTTTGACCAGTATTCATGTTAGCCCCGGTGACCGTGTTGAAAAAGGCCAGATACTAGCGCAATTGGAAATCCCTGATATAAAAAAACAATTAAATAATGCACAACGTTATCTCAAAAAACTTGAAAGCGAGTATCAAGAACTAAAATTACAAGCCGCAGAGAAAATCAAACAACAACGTCAATTTATTAATCAACAAAATAAAACCCTGGACAATATCCTGGTATCAGAAACTCAAAATCTCAAAGAAACAAAGAAATTATTGGAGATCAAAGAAAGATCGTTTAAAAAAGGTATTATGTCACGGCTGGATCTTGCCATTACCTTAAAAGATTATCATCAAGTGGTGAAAGAAATTGAAAGAACTAAGGAAGCCATCACACAAAATAAAATCAACCTGCAAGGATTTATTTCCAAGTGGGAGGAACGAATACATCAGTTACAATTAAAAACGTTTGAACAAGAATATGAGGTGAATTCTCTTAAGGCAAAACTCAATGCCGCCCAAGAAGTCTATAGCCCAGCCACTGGCATTGTAACGAATATTCAAGTGTCGATTGGTCAGAAACTGGAGGGAGGGGATGTGGTAGCGACCATCAGCAGCAAAACGCAAAGCCTTGATGCCGTTATTTATATTCCCGCAAAAGACGGAAAATTGGTAAAAAAAGGCATGAAAGCACTTGTTTCTCCTACCAACATTAAAAAAGAGGAGTACGGCAGCATCAAAGGTGAGGTGATTGCCGTTGCCAGTTTCCCCAGTACCAAAAAAGATATTTTGGCTACCTTGCAAAATCCAAGCCTTGTAGAGCGCTTTCTTGAAAAAGGAGCGGTCATAGCGGTTCGTGTCAGTTTGAAAAAAGATGAAGACACTTACAGTGGCTTTGCATGGACGTCATCAAGCGGCCCCGAGACAAGCATTTCAGCAGGAACGCTGGTATCCGCTGGTATTATTATTAGAGAACAACGTCCTGTCAGTTTGATTATTCCTACTCTGAAAAAAGCAACCGGAATAGGTTATTAACATGAGACGAGTAAAAACACCTACTCTGTTGCAAATGGAAGCCCTGGAATGCGGCGCAGCGGCTCTTGGCATCATTTTAGGTTATTACGGCAAATTTGTACCGCTAGAGAAATTGCGAATCGCCTGCGGTGTATCAAGAGATGGATCAAAAGCTATCAACATGCTTAAAGCCGCAAGAAACTATGGCATGGAGGCTCAAGGGGCCAAGGCTGATCTGGCATCCCTTAAAACCGTGGACGCGCCATTTATTGTATTCTGGCAGTTTAACCACTTCATTGTGGTTGAAGGTTTTGCTAAAGACAAGGTCTATATTAATGATCCTGCAACCGGACCACGCACTATCAGTGCCTCTGAGTTTGATAAAGGATTCACAGGCGTGCTGCTGATTTTAAGACCAGGACCGTCTTTTGAAAAAGGCGGCCGGCCTCCGGGTCTTTTGGGCCCACTTAAGCGACGCTTGAAAAGCAATTATTCAGCGGTGGTTTTTATCACTTTAATCAGTCTTTTTCTGATCATACCCGGTGTCGTCATTCCGGGGTTTTCGAAAATATTTATAGATGATATTCTCATACGCGAGATGCAAGGCTGGTTTGGTCCTCTGGTGATTGGGATGTTGCTCGTCGGCGTCTTACAAACCCTTTTGGTCTACCTTCAAAATCGCTTTTTATTGCGCTTGCAGATGAAAATGTTGCTGTCAATGAGTTCGCAATTTGTCTGGCACCTCCTGCATTTACCCATTCAATTCTTCTATCAGCGCTTTGCCGGTGACATTTTAGACAGAATTAATGCCAATGATCGTATTGCTTCTCTATTAAGCTCGGAAATTACAGGCAGCGTTGTCAGTTTATTTTCAATGGTATTCTTTGTGTTGATCTTATTTGCCATCAGCTGGCCTTTAACACTGGTTGCATTGTTATTTTCCTTTGCAAATTTAAGTTTATTTTATTTCGTTTCTAAAAAAATTGCTGATATGAGTCGTAATTTCTTGCAGCAATCCGGCAGGCTTCGAGGGTATGAGATGGCAGGTTTAAACAGTATTGAAACGATAAAAGCCAGTGCGTCGGAAGATGATTTTTTCAAACACTGGACGGGATTCCATGCCAATATTATTAATATTCAACAGAGCATGGCGGCTTACAGCCAATTATTATTAATTATTCCTAAAACCCTGAATGGTTTGTCGTCTGTCATCATACTCATTCTTGGAAGCTATCTTATTATGCAGGGACAATTAACAGTAGGTACACTGGTTGCCTTTCAGGCTTTATTGGTTAATTTCAATCAACCCATATTGAATTTACTGGGTGTAGGTCAAAGTTTACAACAGATTCGTGGTGATATCATGAGGGTTGATGATATCTATAATTATCCTGAACAAGAAACACATGAAACACAAACGGTAAAAGACATTGAAGGCAGTGTTAATATCCGGGAATTGACCTTTGGTTATTCGATTCTGGAACCTCCGCTGATAAAAGGAATCAATCTCAAGGTAAAAGATGGTCAAAAAATAGCAATTATCGGCAAAACGGGTTGTGGTAAATCAACCTTGGTAAAGTTAATGGCCGGTTTGTTTCAGCCCTGGTCTGGTGAGATACGCATAAGCGGCGTGCCTATTGAGCAAATGACTGCGGAACAAAGAGCCAAAACACTGGCTTATGTTGATCAGGATATCTTTCTTTTTGAAGGCAGTTTACGTGAAAACCTGACATTATGGGATAAATCCATTCCTGACAGTGACCTCTTGGACGCCATGCAATATACGAAGCTTGATGAATTTTTAACAGGACGCGGCGGTCTTGAGACTTACATTGAAGAACGAGGAAAAAATCTCAGCGGAGGACAAAAACAAAGAATTGAAGTCACTCGATCCCTGGTTAAAAAGCCTTCCATTCTGATATTGGATGAAGCCACTGCTAATCTGGATATGCCACTGGAAAAAGAACTGATAGATCGCCTGAAGCGTTCTGGAATCACATTGATAGTGATCACCCATCGTATCGAGGCGATAAAAGACTTTGATCATATCGTTGTACTAGAGAAAGGCCAAATCCTGGAGGAAGGTACGCATAACCAGCTATTGTCAAAGAATGGTTTTTATAAAACGCTGTATAAGTTGTAAGAAAAAAATTATATTCTCAGAGGCCTTGGATAATATGATTTTTATAATTCAGATTAATTACAAATTTTGAAACAAAAGTTTTAAAAAATTAAAGTCATCTCAGAACTAATCTAAGATGACCGATTGAATCATTTATTCCAGTTTGGGTCACCTATATCTAAACATAAATCCCTATCAATATCTTTTCTTGTGCCATTAGGGACAAAAATATAAGTCAAATTACCTTGTTGGTTGTCTTGGAATGTAACATTTTCCTGTCGATCATTGGCCATACAAGGGCCATTGCCTCCTACGATATTTTCGAGGTCATTATCTATTAAGATATTCATTATATACTCCTTAATTAATTATGCGATACTTAACTTGCTTTCTTATTTAAAAGTAAAAGATTTTTTAAACAATAATGAAGAGTTGTTAATTTAAAATCGCTTTACCAACTTAACAATTAGACTACTTTTTGTGCATTATCAAGCTGGCTATGTCAAAAATGTGAATTTATTTTAATGATGCAGTCATAATTTTGGCGAAAAAGTCGCCGCGGTAGGCTTTTTAACCCTATAAACGTATATTTTTTTGCACTGGGCCAAACGCTTTCAAAGTATATCTGAACGTTCCCGTAATACGCTATCGCTCCTTACGAGCTACGAAACCATCCGGGCGCTCAGGATTAAAACAGTGATAATTGCCCTGGATCATCCACGCCAAAAATCACCTTTAAAATACTATTTAAGATGATACTTTCCATTTTGATATTGGATGAAGCTGGATCTGCCACTGGAAAAGAACTGATAAATCGCTTGAAGCGTTCTGGATCCCGTAATACGCTTCGCTCCTTACGGGCTACGGTGCTACGGCGCTCCGGTAAAATACGGTAGAATTTGACACTGATCATCAACCGCAGGCGTGTCGCTTGCGAATGTAACGGAATACAACTATCTTGATAATAGACGGAATGTAAACGTATTATCTTAAAGCTATAAAAATCAATAGGTTACGAAAAACAATTGAAGATAGATAAACGTATAACAGGAGTGGATATGTTAATCTTCGAAAATGATAGATATCCTACACGGAAAGAAAAGGAATCCTATATTGAACGCCAGGATCCGGTGGTTTATGGTGCCTTTGATAAACAGGGCTATTTGAATGAAGAGCAGTTACGGTTTTTTAATGAGAACGGATATCTTGTTTTGGAAGGCGTTTTGCAGGACTGGGTTCAACCTATTCTTAAAGAGCTTCCTCTACTAAAAAAACAGTTAAAGGGCCATGACGAGTTAATACTTGAGCCTGACACGGATGTGGTAAGATCGATATTCTCGCCTGATAAATACAATGACATCTTTTATGAGCTTGCCTGCAGTGGCCCTTTGTTGGGCAGTGCGTAACAGATTCTTGATGATGAGCTGTATATCCATCATTCACGTATCAATGTAAAATCAGCTTTTGACGGCAAGTCATTTTCCTGGCATTCCGACTTTGAAACATGGCATGCAGAGGATGCGATTCCTCGGATGCGAATGGTGACAGGCTGGATATTTTTAACTGAAAATAACGAACATAATGGTTCTCTTTTTGTAGTTCCTGGCTCGCATAAAATATTTATCGGCTGTGCAGGTGCAACGCCAGATGATAACTATAAACAATCACTGCGCAAGCAGGTGCTAGGCATTCCCAGCAAAGAAGCTATGAAAAAAATGACCGATCAGAATGGAATAAAAGGCGTATACGGCCCTCCAGGCACGGTAGTGCTTCATGAATGCAATATTTCGCCTTATGACAGGAAAAATCTTTTCTTTGTTTATAACAGCGTCAATAATAAACCGGTTAGAGAGGCGTTTGTTGATCAGACACCAAGGCCCGATTTCCTTTCACGAAAAGATTTTCGTTTGTTAAAATAAGACCAGATTAACTATTGAAAAGTTGGACCGCACATTTTATTTTTTTTCTTAGCAACAACAAGCGGTGGAAGATTTAGGAAAAAATAGGGTGCAACTCTCACATAGGTAAAGAAACAGCCGTTGTTATATAGGATGACTTTGTGTCAACAGTCCATTTTCGACTAATTTGACTCAATGTTGTCGTTCCAGCGCAGGCGTCAACTTAAGGGAAGCTGAATAAAAGCGTTTTTTACATCAAACAGGGATCGAAAAAAATGATACGGTTTATCCCGCTCCCGTTCGTGCTGAGGAGGCGCAAAACGGTGCAATAAGGTGGTACAAAGTCCAACGCGCCGTCTCGAAGCAGACACCGATAATGCATTCCAGTCCCCTTTATCAATGTCTCTTTTTTCTGCGATTCCATCCTTGTATTTTTTTTCAGAAGCCAACGGTTCTACTCGTGTAGAAAACGCTTGTGAATACATTAACTTAACTGGCAAATGTGTGCTTGTGTAACAACTGGAGATTATTTTATTTTGATGCTGTGCAAGTCGTCTTTCTAAATTATCAGTATGACCCGTATAATAGCTTTTATCATTACAATTGAAGAATATAAACCCAAAACATATACATATATAACTCCGTTGATTAGCGCCTGTGTATATGCTTCGAGACGGCGCGCAGGGCTTTTTTTTATCCGGCCATTCCGTTTTCGCGCCTCCTCAGCACGAACGGGGGCGGGGTAAACCTTATCATTTTTTAGCTCCCTGTTAATCTATAAAATTTTTATATTCAGCTTCCCCTTAAGTTGACGCTTATGTGTCTGCGCGGGGACGGCATTGCAAATATGAGAGTTGCACCCAAAAAATATAAGATGTTGCTTAGACGCTTATTTTCTGCATGCTATTGTTTCGTTGGAATGTTCATCATGTGGAAGGGAGTGATCACGGCTTTGTTCTGTTTTTTTATGAAAAAATCCAATCACTGTTTGTAAACATTTTTGGGGATAATGACTTCTACCTTTGGTTTCGGGTTGATGAACAGCGTAATTAATTTCACCCGTTTGAGCTAAAGAAACCAATCCAATGTCCGTTAAACTGGCATTGATTTCATCCAGAATAGTCTCAACTTGATCGGTTAATAAAACATCTACGTCCTTTAGCGTTTGAATTTGTTTATCTATTTCATCTAAGACCTTTTGCAGGCTTGGATTATTTTCCTTTAAAGCCATTAAGGTATTTTTTAAAGCCAGCAATTCAGATTTAAAATCTTCAAATGCCTTAGAGTGAACTTTTGGTTTTTCAATATAATTTAAAAACTTTTCCAGAATCGGTCCGACTACTAAAGGAATAACACCTATCATTGTCATGCTTAGTGATAAGAAACTTGGAATTAAGAATATAGTCACTGTAAGCAGAGGTGCAAAAACGGCAGAAAGAACGATCATAGATCCAAATGCCCATACGAATGGTGATAGAAATATGAGAATTTTAGCAGTATCTTCCTGGGAACTTAAAAATGCTATAAAGCGCCGAGTTTTAGGATGGGTGCTTGAAACAGGTCTTAGCTCGGGTTTTATTTCTTGACTAGCGAGTATCAATTTTTTGATTTGCACTGTTGCAAGCCAGTAATTTTGTTCCAGGCGTTGTTGCTTTTTATAGTATAAACCGTTTTTTTTATCAGATAGTCTAACGATGTTCAGTGCTTCTTCTTTTTCGACTATAGCTTTTCGGTAAAACGGCGGAATAATTTCAGAGTATAGGATTGCTGCAGGGAGCCGCTTTTTCGGGTTCTTGGCAGTTTGCAGTGGTACCTTCGGATTAAATTCAAGCTCCGCTTTTATTCGTGCCTGAAGACTATGAAGTGAAGCTAACTTGAAATACAAGGTTTTTGTTTCTATATCCTCAAGATGAAAGAATAACTTGTTGCGGTAATATTTTAAAATGGCTTCCTTTCTTGTATTATCCAGCAGCTTGAATACTTGAAATAACAGATTATTGCTCTCTATGAGGTCAATGCTCATTTCGTCTGCGTCATTTTTCTTATAGAAATCTGCGCCAGAATTAAGAAACCAGGCAATATAATTTATGTTTTTTGTATGTACTGCTAAATGCAATGCTGTATTTTTATTTCTATCAGGATGGTTCAATATTTTAATAAAATCAGGATGGTCTTTTAGTTTTGCGTTAAGAAAATTAAAAAAACCAGGATTGCTCTGCTGGATATCCAAATGGAATGGACTGCCTTCTTTTACCAGAAAAAACGAAGCGATGACTTTTTCAAGAGAGGTATTTTCCTCAATCCTCTCAAATATATATTGAGCATAACCATGTTCAGATTTTGAAAGAGCAAATGAAAAAATTGTAAGATCTTCATGGTTGGTTTGAAATAAAATATCCGGTGTATTTTTTAAGTGTTCGAACAACATCTCGAAGGATTGTCTGGACTTGTGTAAAATGGCGTGATGAAGAATAGTATTGCCCTGGGCATCACGGGCATTAAAACTGGCTTGGTCGCAGTCATCCATTAGTGAGAGCAGTGAACTGATGTCCTGGTTTTTACGAACAGCTAAAAATAATTTTTTTTCTATATCATGCATTAAGATAAATCATGTTGATCTCCGACAGCGCTCATTGTATCATGTTTTACTGCACCTGCAAGAAATTTATTCGCAGGATTGTGATAATCATTTTAAAATTTATTTCGTTATTGGGTATGGTGTTCCCGTAATACGCTTCGCTTCTTACGGGCTACGGTGTCATTTGTAGGAATGCGATGATCATTTGGAAAATTATTTCTTCATTTGGTATGGTGTTCCCGTAATACGCTTCGCTTCTTACGGGCTACGGTGTCATTTGTGGCCCGGATGGAGGCGAAGCTGTATCCGGGAATGCGGTGATATATTTGGAAAATTATTTCACGGTGTCACTACACAAAATCGAAGCGCTAATGAAGCACAACACCTGCGGGTCCTGCAAATCCGGTGCCATGGGATCGCTTGCAATCTGATAGCGCACCGTTAATTGTATTGACGCTGCATACAAAAACTTCGTTTAGAAGTTCATTCGGAACGTAAGCCAACGTACCAATATTGTTTAATCCAACATTGCCTGTCCCAGTAAATTCTCCATTGGTTGCTGAGCAATTATCTAATAGACCGGTGCCATCTTGACGGACATCACAAAGAATGATTTTTTTATCGCCAGCATTAGCAATGTATGCATGCAAACCCGCCGGACTCAATGTCACCCCTTCAGGTTCATTAAAGTTAGCCCCCGAGCTGTCATCACAGGCATTTATAACTTGACCAGATACTTTGCACACAGACGTCGTGTTGGCTCCTCTATTAACAACATAGGCTAGAGTACCATCGGAATTAAGTGTCATATCTGCGGGCTTCATCAATGTCGCGTGCATATTCTGATTGCAAACGCTGAGTTTGCCAGTGCTCGCATCAACTAAACAGGCCAATACAGTGTGATCGAAAAAGTTAGAGGTATAAAGTATGGCGCCATCAGGACTAAAGGCTATGGCATCGGGCAAATCAAAGCCAGCGCCTCCTGCATCCACACACCCGCTTAATGCACCGCTTGTCTGGTTAACGTTGCAAACGGTAATGGATTTATCACCTGGATTTGCGGCATAGAAAAAAGTTCCAGTGGGGTTGAAACCAATGCCTTCCGGTTTTGAAAAACCCGTAGGTGTTATGGTGCATTGACTTAGAAAGCCAGAAGAAGGGTTTACCTGGCATACGGAAATACTGTTGTTAAGTTGATTGGCAATGTAGGCATGTTGTCCTGCAGATGTAACCGATACCGCGAGTGTGTTTTCAATATTGGGTTGTGAACATAAAAAGGGATTAGGGCTGGAGTCAGCAGGACTTTTCGTTTTGCAAACCACAGGGCCGCCCGTGATTCCTGAAGAGGGTATTTGGCTGCCATTAATTGTCAGATTCAACGTGCATGTTTGTTGTGGCGCTAAAGTAAAAGGGTTGCCACACACCCCACTGCCGTTCGTTGTTTGTTTAACACCTGTTATCCCGACCATGGTCAAATGTCTTGTTATTTTGGTATTGTTTTTCACCTGGTATTGGACTGTTTCTGTGAAATTACCGGGCAATAACATCGCAGTCACTGTGCCCGCCAGCGGCGTGATGCTAAATTTAGCCTGAGCGGCTTCAAGCAGTGGTGTGCTGAATATCAGCACACAGGCAATGAATAATGGCATGCCGTTTGTCTGTTGTTTCATTAATATCCTCAAAAAATATAAACCAGGGAGATTGGCATTCGTTGTGCATACAGAGGCTTAAACGGCTATGCCATGGTTAGTTTCAGGTTGATGTAAGGCCCATTAAAATAAAAGGGTCGACTTCGGGCGTCAGTTGATACTATCGCCATGGTACCCGTTGAAAATTCCGGTGTTACAATCACCGTGCCGGGCTGGACCAGTGTGTTAGGACTAACCGTTGATATTGCATTAAGGTAGGCTGCCACCCGATAACCGGCTTCTATATTGATATGGGGTAAGTCTTTGCCAATATAATTATAAAATAAACCCAGTTTACCATCTACGCCAGGAACCACTTGCGTAGCGTTTGGCGCGGTGATTTTTTGGTGACTGGTTCCAATTCCAAGTGCCGTTAAACGAGCGGAGGTTGAGGTAAAATTATCCTGAGCCTTAATGACGCCAACGGTAAGTGACCCTAAAAATTGACCAATGACTCCAAAGCCCGAGTCCAATTGGTATTGAATATTCAGCCCTAAATCGGGTCCGGCACCCAAATACTCCGAGACATTTTCAGTCTTAAATGAAAAAGAGGGATCAGGTGGAAGAGGGTAGCTATACGGTGTAGGTGGCGTACCGGCGTAATCACTGAATGTTGTGGTAACTTTTTGGTCCAGTCTTAATATATTAAGGCCACCAAAAAACCTGGCTTGTAAATGAGGACTGTATACAACTAATTTTTCAGCATTTAATAATACGCCATCAAAATCAAAATCCACTGTGCTGTCTGCTCTTTTTATTCCAAACACCGGGGGGCTCATTTCATAAGGCGGTGCAACAAATTCAACGGTAGTTAAATCTGTATTGCGCGAAGCTTGTTTAAATGAAGAATCACTTGAGTTTAAATGAATCCAATTAACCGCCGCGCCATAGAGCGTTTGTGGAATGGCATAATTAAATCCTAATTCAAAAGCAGGGGAATAATCTGGATTAATGGCTTGATAATGCCAGCTTTGGTAATAAGGTTGCGTCCCTGAAACAAAAGTCGCATACTTTAAATTGTCACTAGAGGGCTGAATAAATAATAAGCCCGCATAAAATCCGCTCTTATTATTTGTTTGTTCTTTCTTTACCATTTTACCAGACAATAAGTCCTGCGATGGTTTTTGATTTTTAATATTCGAAGTTGGAGCCGCATTACCTGAATTCATGCAGCTTAGCAATATGAATGCTACATGAGTACTTAAAATCTGTTTTGCCAGGGTCATTAAAAATTCCTTTTAAAAAGAGCCTGTTAAGGCCATTGCAGCAACATATCCATCTGCTGTTTATTTATTAAATTATAAAATCGGTTCGTATCGATCCCCGGACAAGGGGGGCTTGATGTATTCGAATTCTACATACACAACATGACGTTGGTCAAGCTTTCAGGGCAAGTGCATCAAAGTTTAAAAACAGAACACAGCCGCGTAGGGTGGCGCAAAGGAGCGTAGCGACATGCCCACCAGTCGAGTGGTGGGCACGCTGCGCTTTGCGCCACCCTACAGCATTCTTAGGGTGAGCAAGATTTGATCGTCGCTGAAATGGGTCTTCTTGGACCCATAGTCAAACCGTACAATTTTGGCGGCATTATTTTGGAAGCAGTAATGGACATTGTTGAATTCAGCAGAATCGTTGCTAAAATGATCTTCATTTCAAACAGGGCAAAGCTGGCACCAAGGCATCGTTTGCTGCCGCCGCCAAAAGGAATGTATTGATAATTTGTGAACTTGTTTTCAATAAAACGCTCAGGATTAAACTGCTCCGGGTTTTGCCAAAATTGTTTATCTGAGTGCAGCAGGGTGATTGATAAGCCGATATTTTCACCAGGATTTAATAATTTCCCTTCGAATTCAAATGGTTTATTCAGTGTCCTTATGATGATAGGTACCACGGGGTGGATTCTCAAAGCCTCTTGGCATACGGCAGTCAAATAGGGCAGTTTGATGATGTTCTCTAAACAATAATTAACTGAAGATGATTCCAGTTCCGTTCGTAATTTGTATTCAATGTCGGGGTTTGAAAGGATATAAAAAAGCGCCCAGGCTAAAGCCGTTGCGGATGTTTCATGGCCGGCAATCAATAAGGTTCTTAATTGATCAAGCAATTGAGCTTCTGTCCATTGTTTGCCATTGGATAAGGTCAGGTTAGCCAGTTTGCTTAAAATATCATGCTTATCTGTTTGTACAGATTGTCGGGCATCGTTTATTTTTGTTAATAATAAGTCATCAAAAGCCCCTCGTGCTTTTAAAAAATTCCGCCAGGGATTCCAGTATCGCTGCCTTAACATCGGTATGAACATTAATGAGGGCGTGTAGTGCTTTAAAAGCGTAAAAGTCTTGTCTCTAAACAGTGATAATTGCCCTGGATCATCGACACCAAAAATCACCGTTAAAATAATATTTAAAGTGATACTTTTCATTGTATAAGTTAAATCGATTGGCATGCCTTCTCGCCAGTTCTGCATATCAGAAAGGGTGTGCAAGCGCATGATTTCAAGATGCCGGTGTAAATTATCGCCATGAAAAACAGGCGCCATGGCTTGCTTTTCACATAAATGTTCATTGCCGTTTGCTAATATCAGGGAATGAGGGCCTGTAAGAATTTTAAGCGGATCGGATGGCTCAAAGCTTGTAAAACTGTCAGGCTTTGCTGAGAATAAGGTTTTAGCCGCCTGGGTTGTTCCTGATACCCATACGCCATGTTTTGGCGTCATTTGTAATAAAAACGGCGAGCCGGCTTTCTTGTGATAATCTTGTGCAAATTTTACTGGGTTATTACTGAATGAAGCTGTGTGTATTAAAAAATTTATCATTGACATATTCAATTCCTTTGTTACCGAGCCGCGCCCGTCAGGAAGCGGAACAGTTGAAGTAGCGGAAAAATCAAGAAGCCCGTTATATTTTTTCGATTTGTCTCTTTAAAATTCTTGAGCAAGGATTACCATGTCGTATTCTATAACAAAAACTGAACATTTAATGAAGAATTTTAACTGTTCCGCTACTTCAACTGTTCCGCTTCCTGACGGGCGCGGCTCGGTTAGATCGCGGCTCGGTTAGGGCGCGGCTCGTATGCTTCAAAATAATCCATTTTGTATAACGCAACCGGTCAAAATTAAATGGAAACTGTCGTTATTTCTGCTTGTTTCAATTTTTCTTGTTGCTCCAGGAATGGAATAAAGGGCGGGACTTCATCAGCGGTTATTTTGATTTCGAGCACACCGGTTTTATTGCTGTGGTTTTCATAATAGTCAGTTAAACTGTTTTCCAGGTCAAGATGGTTATTTACCGTTTCACACCAGAGTTGACTTTCGTCACCGAGCCCCTTAACGACCTCTTTAATGTGGATGGTACCGTAAGTGGATGCAGTCAATCGATTTGAAAATAAAAGTTGTTGACGGGTGACGCACATTCCATGTTTATTATTATTAAATACAATAAATAGAATAGGCAACTGATATTCAATAGCGGTGTGAATCTCTAACCCGGTGATTAAAAAGCCGCCATCGCCAGTTAAAACCATTGTTTTGCTATGCATGGCACTGCCCATTTGTGCACCAATTGCCGCGGGAATGGCATAGCCCATGGCCCCCATACCCAGCGCAATCAGTGTCTTTACATGGCTTGGAAAATGCAAATAATGCAAGGCCGACGCAACACAGTTACCGGCATCAAAAACAATATTTTCATTATGAGACAGGTATTTTTCGATGACAGGCAAGGTTTGGCTGGCGGTCAAGCCGGAAGCCTGACTATTTTTATAAGAAGAAATCGTCTTGTTTTTCCTGGTGTCCGTTTTTTTATAATGGGCAGTAGCCGGGGTATGGTTTTCTAACAAGGCTTCAAGCACCTTATTGACTTCTGCTTCTATGATGATATCCAGCTTAACAGCCGCAGAGGCTTTATTTGCATCTGTGCCAATGTAACATAGCTTGATACGATTTAAGTCCGGTGCGATTGATGTCGTTGTCATGACAGAAAAATCTTCATCAAGGGCTATGATCAGATCCGCTTCATGTTTTAGAAATTCATGCGCTTTATGGTGTCCGCAAATGCCAATCATGCCCAGGTAATGCGAATCTTCATTTGAAAAGGCATTGACGTCTGCAAAAGTGGTCACAACCCGGCAATGAAAGGCATGAACAAAGGCTTTTATCATGTGTTGAAGACAAGGATTATTAAACTGTTTGCCTACAATGACCAAAGGATTTTTTGACTTATCCAGGACATGTTTGAACTGGGTCATTAAAATCTGATCATATGAATCCATGACCCGATAATCGTCCAGATGAATTGAAAAATCAGTCGGTCGTATTGCAACCTCCGCATCAAACAAATCTCTTGGAATGAGCAGTACAGCAGGTCCCAAACGCTTATGGAAAATAGCCTTTAATGCCTGTTTCAGACCATCCCAGAAATCCTTGGGATCGGTGATTTTTGCGCTATACTTTGTAATGGTTTGCCAAAAGGCAAGCGCATCAATGGTATCGGTTTTGCCTGAGCTGTCTTGAAAAGCCCCTTTGCCTTCAAGCATGCTGGGCGGCTGTCCCACGATGGCGAGCAGCGGTACTTTATCCGCATAGGCCTCAGCGATGCCTGGCGCTAGATTCATCATTCCCGCGCCCGAGGTGGCACAACAAACCCCCAAGGTATTATGGGCACGCGCCAGGCCATCTGCCATGAAAGCCGCAGCGCTCTCGTTTTTGGCTAAAACAGCAGTCAACTGCTCGCCTCCCAGTCTATATATCGCATCGTGTAAATGCTCAATATTAGCGCCGCTGACGCCAAAAATGTATCGGACGCCCATATCTTTTAATGCCAAAGTCAAAGCATCAACTAAAATCAATGTCTGTATTCCTGTTCAGTGAATCACTATCGGGTTGTTTTGAACTGCTCTCAAGGTGTTTTCCACTGGATGACTGCCGCTGCAGAAAAATCTCCGGCATGGGAAAACCCTGCTAAAACCAGGTTGTCGCCGGGTTTCAGTTTTTTTTGTTCAATGGCTCGTGTTAAATTAATGGGTATCGCTGCACCAAAAAGATTACCAAGTTCTGAAAAAGTATCCAGATGTTTTTCTTTAGGTAATTCCACTGCTTCCCGCCAATTACGTAAAAATAATCTGCTCGCCTGATTGGTGATTAATAAATCAATTTTACGATAATCCAGACCGGCCTTCTGACAGGCAGCATGAATGGCTTGTGGCACAATTTTATTGCCCGAGGCCACGGTTTTAGCAATTTTTGCTTCATCGAAATCAAGATAGGTTTCACCCGATCCAGGCTCCCAGTAACGCCGGCCATCTTCAGTGCTCAGGTGCATGCCTTCTGCATTTTCTGTATGACATTTTTGTACAATGGATACGATGGGGTTTTCTTCACCTGCCTTGATGTAAGCCACACCACAACCGTCACCCGGGACGCAGGCATGGGGTTTTTTTCTGGTATTTTTCTGGTTAAAAATTTGACCTGCGGTATTTTGAACATTGCAGATGATGGCGGTTTTTGCTTTTTTGCTTTCAATGAAGGTCTTGGCTAAATCCAGCATGGTCACAAATGAAACGCAGCCTGAATGGTGAAAATCAAAGACAAAATCAGGTTTTGCCCCGATTTTTTTAGCAACAATAGCACCAACGCCCATAAACAATCCACAAGGCAGAGTCACATTCGTCAATAACATATCAATGTCGTTTCCAGGATCCAGGTTCAGTTCATCAATCAGTTTTTGAATGGACTGTGTAATCATATATACCGCAGACTCATTTTCTGAAACATGTCTTCTTTGCTTTACCCCTCTAAACATCGGGTTTATATCCTGTCCCTCAGCAGCAATGAAAAAACTGTTTTCAATGACATTTTCCGGAAGATAATAGGCTGATTTAACTAGGCTTACGGTTTGCATCTTTATTATGCCTCTTACTGCGGGTTATTTGTCAGCGATTGCTGGTGACGGTATTCAAGGATATGCTTTAAGTTCTGCATTTCGATGTAATGTCCCGCATAGAAAAACGGCCAAAGGTCGCCGACCCAAACGGGTCTTGTTTTTGGAGCGGTCTCTGGAAAAGGGTTTTTATCGTAATAGGGATGGTGGCAATTGGTCCATAACACAACAGAGCCTGGCTTGTTTAAAACCGTTTGGGCTGACACAACCCGCATAAGATAAATCATCCATAGTTCTTTATCCTGATCCCAGGCACAGTAATAATCAACTGTCATGGCGTCTTTGTTGCTTTTGGTTTTACAGTAAATTTTGGTGTTATCACCGATGACATCATCACCAATAATTTGCCCTGGATTTTGCTCATCGTCCATAAAATTACGAAGACTATACGTCCATTCAGCTAAATTATGTTGATTGGCAAGATAGGAAAATACTTTTTCAGGCGGGCAATTGATATATTCTTCGATGGTGCAATATTTTCCATAAATTTTATCATGGGGATAGACAGAGTGTGTTAATTCAAGCGATAAGGCTTTCATTTCAGATAAATTAAAACCTTCAATTCTCCTGACATTCTCAATCGTATTCAGTTCTTCCTCTACAACAGCCATTCAATGCTCTCCTTAAAATGTTAATATCTAAAATAGTCAGGCAAATGCTGCCTGTTTGACGGAGGCCGGTTGGGCCTGGCAATAGGATACATTCAGGTGGTGATATAAATCCTTTGTTTGCTTGTTTGATTTTTTAAGACAGGTATTAATAATGCTTGTTAAATCCCTGGTGATTTTTTCTATGATAGTAGAAGGCCAATTTAAAGCAATACTATCGACGCTTAAGGCTTCTGCATAGAGCAGGGAGTTTCCTGCGCTGCTAAACCAACTGGGCAAGCAGACAATATTGTTGCTGCAAGCAATTGCTGCCAAATGCGGTTTAGAAAAAGGCAGATTTGCACCGCTTATTAAAAACCTTTCTTTAGAAGCGCTATAGGTATATTGAATTAAATACTCCAGCACTTCAGGCGTTACGGCATAGCGATTAGCGCAAAAACTTACAACATCCGCGCGGGTCGTTTTCAATAGTGTCAGTAAATTATTATCCCTCGCCTCTTCATTGGGCAGCCATTGACAGGGGAAATCTTTTGCATATATTGGATGTAACTGAGCTAATGTGTAGCAGCCGGGGTTTTTACTTCTAATAGCCAGCAACTGTTTTATCGATAAGCCAGCCTCTGCCATCAAAGCGCCTGAAATATCGCATACACCAACGACAGTAGCCAGTTGCTTTTGTTCTGTAAAATAAGCAAAACTGGAACCAATTTTACCAAAACCTTGTAAAACCAGCCTAAGGGGCTTTTGTATTGCCAGCTGCTTAATGATTTCAACGAGGCTATAACCCACTATCCCTTGTTCCAAGGTGAAGTAGCGATTCAAAGGCAACGAAACACGTGCTCTTAACTGGCTTGATTGATTTGGAATGTTTTGTTTTACAGCATAGGACTGGCCTAAAGCAAAAAAACTGGAATCAATGCCCATCGATTTGACAATCGCATCAATGGTATCGCTATCGGTATTCAAATCGGCACCGGTACTCCATTGGCTTTGTAAATAAGGCCTGCAAAACAGGAGAAAATCGTTTAATATGTTTTTTGCTTCCGGGTTTGTGGGGTCGAAGCGGATACCTGCTTTTGCACCTCCAAAGGGGATGGCGTTGAGTTTGTTTTTATAAGTCATGTCTCTTGCGAGCTCAACAATTTCTTGCATAGTGGCCTGAGAATGCATAAAAACACCACCACCGCAGACGCCATTAATCAGCGTGTCGATAGCTAACCATCCTTCGGCGATTTTTTCAGGGTGCTGCCAATGTACAACTTTTTTCATATCGATGACTAATCACTTAAATAAGATAGAAAGACCTAAACGCGCGCAGTAATCAGGTGACAAAAAGGCATTCTCAAGAGTCTTTTGGATTTGATTTTATTAAATCCTGATAAACTGAGAAAACGCTTGTAATCAGCAGTTGAATAGCACTGGGCATCAGAGGTCAGCTTAAAAAATAGTGAGGTAGCTGTTAACATAAGATTGTTGCTTTTTTTCCTGTTGAATGAAAAATCAAATATAGCAACGGTTCCATCATCTGTTAAGCTGTTTTTTGCCTGCGCTAAAATGTGCAATACCTTTTGCTCATCGAAATGGTGTAAAAAATTACCCATAAACACAACATCTGATGGTAAATCAATGTCCTTTTCAAGCACATTGTGCTCTCTGAATTCAACCAACGCATCATAGCCTTCCTGTTTTGCTAATGGCTCAGCAAATTCAATGGCCTGTGGCAAATCCAGTACAATGGACTTTTCCATGCCTTTTTCTTTGCAAATGGCGGCACCAAACAACCCATGCGAGCCACCAATGTCCAACAGGGTTTTGGCGTTATTTTTTACCGGAATATGTCTTTTGATGCTGCCTGATAATTCTCTGGCCAGCTCAAGCATAGCAGACTGGTAGCATTTCCAATATTTTTTTTCGGTAAAGCTGCTGTGTATTTCAATCGCTTTACCTGTTTCAAGTATTTCATCGATTTGGCTTAATATAAATAGTTGGTTTTCACTGAGTAAAATATTATTTTCTATTGATTTTGGACTTCCCTTTATAAAAAATTTTCTCATTTTTTTAGTTAATTTAAAATAATTTTTATCCTCTGTCAGATAATCACAACTGATCAATACGCTTAGAATCGGCAATAAAATATCCGCCTCTACGCTGCATTCTTCTGCAAGGCTTTCGACGGTTTTTGGTGTATCAAGCAAAGCGGAAAAAACGCCATGTTTAACGGCTGTTAATATACATCTCGACTGAATATTGGCCATAAATGTATCGCATAATGGACGAGGGATCTGGTTCGTTTTTAAAGCGAGCCATTCTAGAATATTGTTTGCTTTGAGGGCGTATTTCATTTTTATTTTTTACCCTGGGCATATAGAAAAAAAACAAGCATGCAGCGCATAAAATTGACTATATACAATGATGTTTGCATATATTCACATGTTAAGCGCTACATTACAATAGAGACTGTGACTTTCTCACAACGATCGTTTAAAAGAATAAATTATCCAAGCCGCAACCATCAGGGAGCGGAAGCAGCGGTAGGTTGGGTCTTGGCCCAACAAGAGGTAGGTTGGGCCTTGGCCCAACAAGAGGTAGGTTGGGCCTTGGCCCAACAAGAGATAGGTTGGGTCTTGGCCCAACAGTCATTAGATTTGGGTTACAGTTAAAATTCAATGACTATCTTTTCGACAAAAATGTTTAGCTGAAACCGTGGATTTCAATGGTTTACTTGTTGGGCCAAGGCCCAACCTACCGCTGAACAGCAGCCATCTAGCTTTTCCGCTCCCTGATGGTCGCGACTCGGATACTTCGTCTGTGATTTAGTCATTTGCAACTGAGCAGCTTATTGTTTCAGTGAAATGAGCTATCTCTCACGCAAGGCTTTTTCCTGAGTTTTTAAAATGGGTTTTAAAATATAATCCAACACGGTTTTTTCACCTGTAAGGATATCCACCGTGGCCAACATGCCAGGAATAATAGGCAAGGGTTTTTTTTCTGTTCCCAAGTGATTTTTTTGGGTTCTGACTCGAATGATATAAAAACTTTCTTCTTTTTTGTTTTCCTCATCCCTGATGGTGTCAGCAGATATTTGCTCAACTTTTCCTTCCAGTCCGCCGTATATGGAATAGTCGTAGGCAGATATTTTAACCATGGCATCCTGTCCTGGATGAATGAATCCAATATCCTTGGGGTTGATCTTTGCCTCAATTAATAAAGTATCATCGAGAGGAACAATCTCAATGATATCCATGCCTGGCTGGATAACACCACCGATGGTTTTGATTTTAATTCGGTTAATAATTCCATTCACAGGAGAGCGGACTGTCGTGCGTGTTACTCTGTCTTTATCTGCCAGGTAGGACGCCTCGAGTGCCTCTAATTCTGCGCGTGCCTGGTTAAGCCGTTCATAAGATTTGGATTTAAATTCCGAAATCTTTCCTTTGAGTTCATTGACGGTTCTTTCCAGACGAAGTATTTCCACTTCCGAGACCGCACCTCGACTGACAAGCGGGCGGGACAAATCAAGCTCTCTTTGTACAAGCTTTAAGCCCTCGCGCATCTGTTGAATTTCGTCCTGACGGGATTTATTCAATTGCATAGCTATGTTCGCCATTTTGGGGTTTGCCTGCTTCAGTGTTTCTGGAATGACGAGTGGCTTTTCCTGCAGCAAGGCATTGATTCGGAGTATTTCCATTTGCAATGTGGCCATTTTTTGTAAGGCCTCATTGTAAGTGGCTCTGAATCGCGTATTGTCAATTTGCATTAATATTTGATTCTTTTCAACGATGTCGCCCTCAGTGACATATAATTTTTCGACTATACCCCCTTCAAGGTTCTGGATAACTTGAATTTCGCTGGATGGGATAACTTTTCCCTCGCCTGAGGTCACTTCATCGAGGACAGCATAATTTGCCCATATTATCCCGAGAATAATAAAAAAAGCAGTCGCCCACAATATGACATGCGCAAATACTCGAGAACTATGTTGTTTGGCCATCTTATTTCCTCTTTACTTCCATTCCGGACTTCAAGGCCTGTAAAACAGCTTCCTTGGAGCCATCGGCAACAACGGTACCATTTTCAATAACAATAATTCTGTCCACCAACTCGAGCATGGACATTTTATGGGTTATAAGAAGTAAGGTATCCTTGTCTGTTAATTGTTGCATTAAATAATGCTTTAAACGTTTTTCACTATTATCATCCATATTAGAGGTCGGTTCGTCTAAAATGATCAGATGCGGCTTTAATAATATGGCTCGTGCCAGAGCCACGGCCTGTCTCTGGCCACCGGACAAGGCATTTCCTTTTTCACCTACCTGCCTGTCAAAACCTTCGGGATGCGGATTTGTAAAAGAAGTGACACCCGCAATTTTAGCTGCTTCAAGCAGCTCTTGATCATCAATGAACGGGGCTCCAACCGTGATATTGTATTTGATACTGCCATAAAATAAAGTAACATCCTGGGATACATAACCTATTTGCTGTCGCAGATCATCAGGATTAATCTGTTGATAATCTGTATTATCGAGCTGGATAGTACCCTCGGTGGGTTCATATAGCCTCATAATTAAACGCGCAACCGTGGATTTACCGGAACCCACACGGCCAATGATTGCTACTTTTTCACCCGGTTCAATTTTGAAGTTGATATTTTTCAGGGCCGGAATTTTCTCATCCTCGTATTGAAAAGAAACATGCTTAAACTCTACCTTGCCCTGAAGATCCGGTCTGTGCAAATAACTGTCTTTAGCGCTGATGTCGGTTTCTAGCTGCATGATTTTATCCAGCGCTTTGAGTGCATTCACTGATTGATAATAACGTGTGAACAATGAGGCCACTTGGGCCATAGGGGCGAGTGCTCGGCCTGTCAGTATGGTGCAGGCAATCAACCCGCCCACTGTCAACTCTCCTTCACTGATTAAATAAACACCGGCAATGACTACAAAAATAGTGGCTACCTGTTGTGTCAGGGTGGTGATGTTAACGCTTGAATTGGCTATAAAACGCAGCTTCATCGAATTATTAGACGCCAGTTTTATAATTTCCTCCCACCTGTTTTGCATGGTGGATTCAGCCCCGGTTGTTTTTACCGCTTCTATTGCTGCCAAAGATTCTATGAGCGTTGCCTGTTTTTCAGCGGCATACTGATAGGACTTTTGGGTCAGTCGTATCAATGGCAACTGGAGCAACAGGCCGATAATAAAAATGATAGGGATAACGAGAAAGGGGATCCAAAACAAACTGCCACCAATTAAATAGATGACGGCAAGAAATATTATCACAAACGGAAGATCCACCAGGATGGTCACTGTACCTGAAGTAATGAAATCCCGAAATATTTCAAAAGATTGAACGGTATTTGCCAAAACGCCTACAGATTTTGGACGCTCAGTCATCCGTAAGCCCAGGATTTGTTGAAAGATATTTGATGACAGTTCAATATCACTGTGCTTACTGGCGACATCAATAAAATAAGCCCGCAGGGTTTTAAGCAACATGTCAAAAAGAAAAACCAGTGCTACACCACTGGCAAGCACCCACATGG
>JAGXGR010000011.1 GCA_024636645.1 Legionella sp. | reverse complement strand
CGGCAGCGTCAGATGTGTATAAGAGACAGGGCAATGGCTCTTGCCAAAGCCACGCGTCTTGCCATGCCGCCTGACAATTCATCAGGCATCATCTGGGCCGCGCCTCGTAATCCAACGGCCTCCAGCTTCATTAAAACGATATCACGCAGCATGGATTCATTGAGTTGGGTGTGCTCTCGAATAGGGAAGGCAACGTTTTCAAAGACGGTGAGATGCGTAAACAGGGCACTGCTTTGAAACAACAGCCCCATTTTCCGGCGTGCGGCATAAAGCGCTTTACGGGATAATTGCTGTATATCCTCACCGTTGACGAGAATATTTCCCTCATCAGGGAGTAGTTGTGCGCCAATCAAACGCAGCAAGGTGGTTTTTCCACTGCCGCTTGGCCCCATGATGGCAGTAATTTTTCCGCGTTCAATAGACATATCCACGCCATTAAAAATGGTGCGTGAGCCTCTGCTGAACTTCAGATTGGAAATTTTTACCCAATGTTCTGACATCGGTTTTGTTCCGAATAAAATGACCTGAATTTGAAGTATATACCGGATATCGAAAATTTGTGAAATTTGAAATTGAATTTATTGAAAAATAGTATACGATGGTTTTATTCATTGTGTTAAACTACGCTAACTTGCTCATAAAATACAGTAAAAATATGAATTTCTGCACTCTCGGACTGGCGGTCATAGAAACGGAAGCACAGGCTGTTTTTGAACTAACGCAACGCATAGATGCCAGTTTTGAGCAGGCTTGCCAATTGATGCTGGCCTGTGAAGGCCGGGTTGTTGTGAGCGGGATGGGCAAATCAGGGCATATTGCCAATAAAATTGCCTCAACGCTATCCAGTACTGGAACACCTGCTTTTTTTATGCACCCCGGCGAAGCCAGTCATGGTGATATGGGAATGATTACCAAAAAAGACGTCGTATTGGCATTGTCTAATTCCGGCACCACACAAGAGCTTGTGACGTTGCTGCCCCTGCTTAAACGTCTTGAAGTCCCCCTTATCGCCCTGACAGGCAATAAACAATCGCCACTGGCTACAGCGGCTGATGTGCACATTGATGTCAGCATTCAGCATGAGGCCTGCCCCTTGGGTCTTGCGCCAACGACCAGTACCACGGTCGCTTTGGTGATGGGTGATGCACTGGCCATTGCCTTGCTTGAAGCACGGGGGTTCAGTGAGGAAGATTTTGCGCTGTCTCATCCTGGCGGGGCCTTAGGTAGGCGCTTATTGTTACGTATTGATGACTTATTCCATCAGGGCGAGGCCTTACCGCAGGTTGATGAGCAGGCGACCATCAGTGAAGCCTTGATTGAAGTCACCGCCAAAAAGCTGGGCATGACCTGCGTGGTTGATCGTTTCGGATACCTTGTCGGCGTCTTTACAGACGGCGACATCAGGCGCAGCCTGACCCGACAGGTCGATATTAATACAACGCCTGTGAAAGAAGTGGCTTCACTGAGCTGTTATACAATAAAGCCAGGTGCCTTGGCGGTCGAAGCACTCGCTTTGATGCAAAAAAATAATATTACCGCGGTGGTCGTTGTCAACGAAGATAACCGAGTGCGGGCGGTTGTGCATTTACATGATTTATTGCGTGCAGGTGTTTTTTAGTCTGAGGGTTTAACATGATGAGTAGCATTGAGGAAAAAGCGAAACTGATAAAATGTCTGGTATCAGATGTCGATGGTGTTTTAACGGATGGCTCTTTATATCTGGACAATACAGGCAATGAATTAAAAGCCTTTCATGTGCAGGATGGCATGGGGTTGAAATTATTAATGGCCGCTGGGATAAAAGTAGCTGTGATTACGACATCGCGAAACGCCGTGATTGATCATCGTATGAAGCAGTTGGGTATTGAGTTATATTTTACAGGTCAGGTGGATAAGCGTGATGCCTATCGTAAGATCAAGCAATCATTGGCACTGGAGGATCATCAAATGGCATATGTGGGGGATGACTTGCCTGATCTTCCCATGATTCAACAAGCCGGTCTTGGTGTTGCTGTGGCAAATGCAGTCAGGCAAGTGAAGGCATCTGCTGATTGGCAGACCGAGTTAACTGGCGGTCGGGGCGCTGTGCGCGAGGTTTGCGAGTTAATATTAAATGCCCAGGGCATGGCTGAACACGCTTTAAATGAGTACCTTGGTCAATGAATGCAGCGAAGCAGGCGGCCTGGCTGTTTGGGATATTGATAGTTCTTGCCTGTTCGGGCTGGTATTTTGCAAGCAGCCCGAACATCCCTTATAAACTGGATGATAAAACCTTATCTACTACGGTAGATACGCGTATTTATGATTTAACCGTGCGGCAGTTCGATGAACAAGGGCAGTTGGCCAACCGCCTGGAAACCCCCTTGTTAGAACATATCCCGGAGAATAATACGCATTTTCTTCAAAAGCCGAGAATCGTTATCGCTCAAGCCAATCAGCTGCCTTGGAATATCCAGTCTGAACGTGCGGTTGCTGCAAAAGGAGGCGAGGAAATTACATTCATAAAGCATGTGATTATCCATCAGAATAAGGACCTTCACGGCCAGGAAAGTACGATGCGTACAGAGAAAATCATCTATTATCCAAAGGCCAAAAAAGCAACGACATCGCTGTTAGTCACGTTTGAGCAACCTGGAACACTTGTTAAAGCGATAGGGATGAACGCTTTTCTGGCTGAAAAAAGAGTCGAGTTACTCAAGAAGGCGCGAGGAAGCTATGCACCGTCACATGGTTAAATCTGTCATTATTCTATTTTTGGGCCTGCAGTCCTTGGCCAATGCCTTACCAACGGATCGCCAAAAAGTTATCAATGTCATTGCAGATACCGCAGACATCAGTCAGGCAACCCATAAAGGCGTTTACAAGGGGCACGTTGAGCTGGAGCAGGGAACAACAAATTTGCGTGCCATTCAGGCAGAAACCTATGGCAATGAAAAAAATCAGTTGATTTTGGCTATTGCCAGAGGCGACAAGAGTATACAGGCTCATTATTGGACCATGACGGCAGAAGATAAACCTTTATTGCATGCTTATGCTGATATTATTCGTTATTATCCGATGAAGCATCTTATCACGTTGACAGGCAACGCCAAGGTCATACAGGGAACAAACAGTTTTTCTGCGGCAAAAATAACGTATGATACGATAAAACAACATGTCGTATCCGAGAGTAATGGGGACACACGAACTAAAATGGTTATTTATCCGGAAAAGAAGCACTCATGATTTCATTGGAAGCAAGGCATTTAAAAAAATCATTTAAAAGCCGTACGGTTGTAAATGATATTGATATCAAGGTCCTGCAGGGCGAATGTGTTGGTTTGCTTGGCCCTAATGGTGCCGGTAAAACGACTTGTTTTTATATGATCGTAGGCTTGCAGTCTTGTGATGAGGGTCAAATTCTTCTTGATTCCAGAGACATCACCCACTTGCCGATGGATGCCAGAGCCCGTTTAGGCATAGGCTATCTGCCACAGGAAGCGTCTGTTTTTCGAAAAATGACGGTTCGGGATAATATTCTGTCCATTCTGCAATTAAGAAAGGAGCTCTCACCACAGCTGCGTCTTGAGAAGCTCGAGCAATTATTGCAGGAGTTTCATATCACTCATATCGCTAATAGCTTAGGGATGGCATTGTCTGGCGGTGAGCGCCGCCGTGTAGAAATCGCAAGGGCTTTAGCGATAGAGCCGGCATTTATTTTATTGGATGAGCCTTTCGCCGGTGTTGATCCCATTTCTGTAATAGATATTAAAAAAATCATTACCCATCTGCGCAACAAAGGTATCGGCATTTTAATTACCGATCATAATGTCAGAGAAACACTGGATATTTGTCAAAGAGCTTACATTGTCTCTCAGGGTAAAATCCTTTGTGAAGGCCCGCCACAGGATATTTTGGTGAATCAGCAAGTCAGATCGGTGTATCTGGGCGAAGAATTCAGTTTGTAAAAATAAAACACGACTATATTTGCTGTACTCCACCTTGTTCATGTACAATTTATGGCAATATTGCACACAAGAGAATGTAATGATTGATTTTAATGAAAAGGATTGCCTTGAGTTGCAATCCATTAATGATTTTTTGCGCTTTGCCTATTCCTGGGCCAGTCAGGCTGATTTGTTTTTTGGCCATGGCACTGATAATTCCTGGGATGACATGCGCCAGCTGATCCTTGGTTCTTTAGCACTGCCTCATGACATAGCGCCTTCATTGCTTAATGCCCGCTTAACCATCAAAGAAAAAAAATGGCTATTTACCCAGTTAGACAAACGCATCAATCAGCGTGTTCCTGTTCCTTATTTGATACATCAAGCGTATTTTTGCGATCTGCCTTTTTATGTGGATGAACGCGCTTTAATTCCACGCTCACCCATCGCTGAATTGATAAACGAACAATTTTCTCCCTGGATTGAGGCCAATGCAGTTGAACGTGTTTTGGATATGTGCACCGGCAGTGGTTGCATTGCTGTGGCTTGTTGTTATGCCTTTCCCGAGGCTTATGTGGATGCGGTTGATATTTCAGAAGATGCCCTGGCTGTTGCAAGCATCAATCAGGAAAAACATGGTCTGGAGGAGCAGTTGGCCTTGATGAAGTCGGATTGTTTTAATGATCTGCCTGCGGCCAAATATGATATTATCGTTTCTAATCCCCCTTATGTGGGCCAGGAAGAAATGCAGAGCCTGCCAGTAGAATACAGTCATGAACCGGCACTCGCTCTCGAAGCTGAAAATAATGGCTTGGCTATTGTTGATAATCTTCTAAGAAATGCAGCAAATTATTTAACAGACAATGGCATATTAGTAGTGGAAGTGGGTAACAGCGACGAATTGGTCATGGAAACGTATCCTGATATGCCGTTCACCTGGCTGGAATTTGAAAATGGCGGGCATGGCGTCTTTATACTAAGCTCTCAACAATTAGCTGATTATTTTGCGAGTCATTAAATGTCTGGAAATACCTTTGGCAGATTATTTACCGTCACCAGTTTCGGCGAAAGCCATGGCCCGGCTATTGGTTGTATTGTAGACGGCTGTCCACCGGGAATGCCTTTGCAAGCTGATGATATTCAACCTTTTCTTGATAAGCGAAAGCCCGGTCAATCCAAGTACACAACACAGCGACGTGAAGACGACAAGGTTGAGATTTTATCCGGTATATTTGAAGGTAAAACAACCGGCGCACCCATCGCTTTAATGATTAAAAACGCGGATCAACGAAGCAAAGATTATGAAGATATCAAAGACGTGTTCAGGCCCGGCCATGCCGATTTTACCTATTATCATAAATACGGCATTAGGGATTACCGTGGGGGAGGGCGCTCTTCTGCAAGGGAAACCGCAGCTCGCGTTGCGGCTGGTGCTATTGCTCGACTTTATTTAAAGCAAGTGTTGAATATCGATATATTCGGCTATCTGCAGCAAATGGGTGATTTAACACTGGATTTTGAAAATGAGAGCGAGATTGAAAATAATCCTTTCTTTTGTCCCAATAAACATCAGCCAGAAGCCTGTGCGGCCTACATCGATAAATTAAGGCGCCAGGGGGATTCCGTTGGTGCCTGTGTAAAAGTCATCGCTCGCGCGGTGCCTGTGGGGCTGGGCAATCCGGTGTTTGATAAACTGGATGCGCAGATGGCCTATGCCATGATGTCTATTAATGCCGCCAAGGCGGTTGAAATTGGGGCCGGTTTCCAGTCCGTTACTCAAAAAGGCAGTGAGCATCGTGATGAAATGTCAAAAGAAGGATTTTTATCCAATCATGCCGGTGGTGTATTGGGAGGCATATCGACAGGCCAAGACATAGAAGTGTCTGTGGCTTTTAAGCCGACCTCTTCCATTGTTACCCCAGGTCAGACCCTTAACACCTCAGGTGAAGAAGTGACAGTGGTGACCAAAGGAAGGCATGATCCCTGCGTTGGAATTCGCGCAGTTCCTATTACTGAAGCGATGATGGCTTTGGTTCTCATCGATCTTTATTTGAATCATAAAGCACAAAATTTATAAGAGGTAAACATGAACAGACGTTTGAACGTTGCAGTTGTTGGCGCTACTGGCGCGGTAGGGCAGGCTTTATTAACGGTATTAGAGGAGAGGAAGTTTCCGGTAGAAAAGCTATTTCCTTTAGCCAGCGCACGTTCGGCAGGTAAAATGGTGACATTCTGTAAAAAGTCAATTGAGGTGCTTGATCTCGCCGAGTTTGATTTCAGTCAGGTTGATATTGCCCTGTTTTCTGCCGGTGGTGCCGTGTCAAAGGCGTATGCTCCAAAAGCTGCAGCTGCAGGTGCTATCGTGATTGATAATACCTCCTGTTTTCGTTACGAAGATGATATTCCCCTGGTCGTGCCTGAAGTTAATCCACATATGATAGCTGAATTCAGGCATCGCAATATCATAGCCAATCCCAATTGCTCAACCATTCAGATGGTCGTGGCTTTAAAGCCTTTGCATGATGCCGTGGGCATTAGTCGAATCAATGTGGCCACATATCAGGCGGTATCTGGTACAGGCCAGGAAGCGGTTAATGAGCTGATAGGTCAATATGGTGAATTACTCAATGGCAGACCGGTTAAACCTAAAGTCTATCCACAACAAATCGCTTTTAATGTCTTGCCACAAATCGATCAGTTTGAAGAGAATGGCTATACCCGCGAAGAAATGAAGATGGTTTGGGAAACAAAGAAAATTATGGGAGACGACAGTATTCAGGTCAATCCCACAGCCGTCAGGGTTCCTGTTCTTTATGGTCATTCTGAAGCCATTCACCTGGAATTAAAATCGCCTTTAACGGCAGAAGAGGCGCGTAAAATTTTGAAAAAAGCACCCGGTGTGGTTGTTATAGATGATCCTAAGAAAGGCAAGTTCCCAACCCCCTTGAAGAATGCTGTTGGTAAAGACGATGTCTTCATAGGCCGCATTCGCCAGGATATTTCACATCCCTGCGGTCTTAATTTATGGGTCGTGGCAGATAATATCCGTAAAGGAGCTGCTACCAATACAGTGCAAATCGCTGAAATTTTAAATAATGACTATTTGTAAACATTCAGGGTTTATACCATTCATTCCCCCATCACTTAAGTATCGCAATGCCGGTCCAGGTCCGGCACAAGCCTTCTTGTTTGCGGTATCTTGAAGAGGTGAAGTTCAAAATAGAGAGGCCCGGATTGAGGCAGTCCCTGGCTGTGATCCCGTAATACGCTGCGCTCCTTACGAGCTACGGCAGCACATCACAGGTAGCCCGGATGGAGGCGCCAGCCGTAATCCGGGATGGTGGTGGACCTTGGGAATGGAAACCCTATGGTTTAATATTTTCTTAAGTTTATTCGATTATAATTTACACATTCATTGATATTTCTCGAACATAAGGAAAAAATAGTTAGAAACCTCCCTTTTTTATTCTGATGGGCCATAAAAATTTAGACTAATTAAAGTATATAATTTATACTATAGATATGAGTACTAAACGTAAAAAAACAGGCTCTGATCTTCCAAAGCGCCAACCCCCCGGTTCTGGCGATATATCTTTTTTGGTTGAAGAAACCAAAAGCATGGATCGTCAGCGCCGCATAAAAGAACAGCAGGGCCATCGAAAGTGGTCGCGGGTTAATGCCCGTGAGCATGGAAATGTAGAACAGCAGTCTCAAAGCCCGGACGCTGAAATTGAAAACAGTCCCTTACAACACCCTGACTTGGATTCTCCAAGATTTGACGGGGTTGATTCGCCTTTGAATCCAGAACCCCCTTTAAACAGTGAAGCGCGTCGAGAGTTTGATAATGAGCGACGAGAGCAAGAGATGGAAAAGCAGTTACGTCTGGGTAATATGCCTAAATTTTCCACGGCTCCCAAACCTAGTGGCCCACAATGACAATCGCCAATGATATAATCAGTCGGAAAATGCCCGATTTTGAGCGTTATATCCGTAGCGGTGAAACGCTGGATGATATTGATGAGTATGGTTTTACCCCATTGATTGAATGCGCGATTACTAAACAGCCAAACATTGCTGAGGAATTACTCAAACACGGCGTGGATGTCAACAAATCAGATGTCACAGGAAGAACGCCGCTCCATTGGGCTGTTGATAATCACGACTTGGAATTATGTAAATTACTGCTTGAGTATGGTGCAAATCCTAACGCCTACACCCGCGCCGGACTTTCGGTATTGGTATATCCCGTTCTTCGCGGCGAGGATGATTTAAAACGCTTACTGTATAAACATGGTGGAAAACTGGATTTTGCCCTTGATTTTATCCAGGCTAAACTGCTTGGGCATCGTTTTGAATTAAAGGGCGATGTGGATATTGTTACCGCTGAAGAGGAATTTATTGAGCTGGATTATGAAGGATTTATCCTCGAATTTACCGTTGCCGTGGTGAAAGATTCATTAAGACGTTTTACCAGCAGCTTTTCTACCCGACACCTTCGCGGCAGCTTTCCTAGCATTTATGAAATCATGGACGCCTTTGAAGTAGCTGCTGAGTTATTACAAATCCAGCACCGGTCTATTTTAAGTCAAAAGGAAATCACTCGCTTAAAAAGTTTATTGGCCTCACCGTTACTGATATTGCCTGCAGCCAGTCGTGGCCATGCGTTTTGCTTTGTCCGATATAATCAGTGGTGGGCGAAAATTGATCGAGGCGAAAACAGCTTAACAGAGGGCAGTATAAATATATATCGTATGACGCGCCCCGATGCTTTGGATATTAACTTTCTGCAGTCATTTATGTATAAAAAGCAAGGGCGCCGTTATTTTCATGAAACGATTAACCAGGTGTTGGGGTTGATGCCTGTAGCTAAAATCCCTATGAGCTCCCAAATCAGCGGCAATTGCTCTTGGGCTAATGTTCAGGCTGTGATACCCGTTGCCTATGCTTTACAAACGCTTGAGGACATCAACAACTTTCATTCAGATGAGGCCTTGCAGATTTACTCAGAGTGGTTGGATTGGGATCAGGACAGAGCGCTTGAAGAAGCCATTCAGCGTTTTTATCTGGTGAATGATATTCGCAAAGCCAGTTACGCTGCTATGCTTGGCGGTGTATTATTTCAAGCCTGTAATTATGATAATCAACATCATATACAACGTGCTGAAAAAATATTAACAATTTTGACCTTGCCTGCTTATAAATATATCCTTGATAGTTATTTAGAAACGTATTGTGTGAAACGCTTGACACGCATGGGAAATAACTTACTGAAGATTCTTGATGAATGCGGAATTAATCCTAATATTGGTGTGAACCCTATTGCAACGGGTTTGCGCAAACGGTCGGCGGATTGAAGACTTTAAAACAGGATATAAGGAAAAATCCTAATGAATTTGAAAAAACTGGCCGTCATTAAATCCAGACAGGCCCTGCGTTTTATACGTTTTGTATACCATCATTTCATTGAGGATGATTGTACTTACCGTGCATCTGCCTTGGCTTTTACCAGTCTCTTGGCTGTGGTGCCTTTAATGTCCGTCAGTCTTGCCGTACTTTCCGCTTTTCCAGTGTTTCACGATCTGGCAGGACCTGTTCAGGATTTTATTTTTGTAAATTTTGTACCCACCACGGGACAGATTGTTCAACAATATTTACAACAATTTACAGCCCAGGTGTCAAGATTATCTATTGTGGGTGTGGTTTTTCTGTTTGTAACAGCTTTGCTTGTCATGGTGACTATCGAAGGATCCATGAATAAAATATGGCGTGTAAGCACCTCACGGCGTGGTATATCTGCTTTTCTACTCTACTGGGCGATATTATCACTCGCTCCCATTTTATTAGGTCTCAGTCTTGCTGCAACCTCCTATTTAGTATCCATGCCCTTAATAAGAGATCATCAACCCTCTGTTCTAATGTCGCTTGTGCCGTTCTTGCTGTCTTTGATAGCATTTACCTTTTTATTCGTTGTTGTTCCCAATTGCAAAGTTAAAATACGTCACGGCCTTTGGGGGGCCTCTGTGGCGGCGATTTTGTTTGAGGCGGCTAAGCTTGCTTTTGCTTATTACCTGTCTCAATACAACACCTATGAATTGGTGTATGGCGCTTTTGCAACGGTACCTATCTTTTTTATTTGGGTGTATTGGGTCTGGGTGATCACGCTTTTAGGTGCTGAAATCACCTATGCCTTGTCCGTTCATTACCAAAGAAGAGCAGGCGTCCCACTGGATGGATTTTCTCATGCTTTGTTATGGTTAAATGAATTGTGGAAAGCACAACAGCAAGGAAAAAGCATGCGTTTTATAGAATTGGTCAATGCCAATACACAGCCTTTTGAGGTGCGTGCGGATGAAATGATTAAATTGTTGAATGAAAAAAAACTCATTCATGCCACTCAAAATGATAATATCATATTAAGTCGTGATTTAAGTCAGCTCAGTTTGTATGAGTTAACACAATTGTTGCCTTACAGTTTGCCTTCTAAAGAAAATTTGAAACACATCAGATCGCCTCATGCAGAACACTGGGTATCGATTTTGTCTAAAAATGACGATCATATGAAAAAATTGTTATCGATCAATATGAGCCAGCTCTTTAGTCAATCCAGAGACGATGAAGCGACTGAATCATAAAGAAATTTTTTTATCCTTCATTTTTTTTGCTCTCAGGCAGGCTTATGCTTCTTTTCACACATGATAAATCGGAGGGAGATAAAACAAACAAAGTTATTTAATTTCTATGGGAATTGTGATAGTTATAAAGATACTGGTTCAAAAAGGATTGGCTGGATTTGTTTTTTAAAAGAAATACTCTTTATTTAACAACAATTCTATAAGGACGTAGATATGGCTTCACATGAAGTGTTAGGTCAAGTATTTGAGTCGAATGATATACCTCCTGGAAATAAAAATCTATTAAAAAAAATAATACTCACCAGCTACCTCGGCCGATTACGTATAAATAACCTCGCCCCGGATAAAAAATATTCCCTTGCAGACTATCTCATCGATGAGGAAAACATATTTTTTGATTTTACACGGCTTAGTCATGAAAAAAGTAAACAATTTAAAAGCTGGTTATTAAAGGACCATCAAAAGGAGAAGGGCCCTGCTTTTCTGGGCAGGGTGGCAATCAATGAATACCGTGGTTACTCAGCAGAAGTATCACTGAGTTGGTGGGGTAAATTTAAAAGCTGGCTGATGAATAAACGCCATGATCATTGGTGCCTTTCTGATTTGACTCTTTCAATGAATCATCAACTGACCGGTTTAAATCTCTGTTATGGTAAAAAAGGATTATTGATTTCTTTCAATCAATTCCTCCCTCCGAACACAAAAGATAAATACAGGGATCCAGACAGCAGGAAACAGGATTCTACAGGCAATACAAAACGCGTTTATCTTACAGATCAGTTGGTTGACCGATTAATAAAGACTTCTATCTCAGGGTGTCATTTTGAAGCGATCAGTTCAGAACCACACCCGCAAGCGCTGACAGTCTCCGATTATCCGGCACGTTTCAGGAAAATGCATGAATACCGAAAATGCGAACAGTTTCTGGCTATAAAGCCCTGGTATAAAAGACTGTATAAGTGGATTGAATCGTTATTTCGCCCTGAACGCGTAAAAAAGAGCGAAGAAAAGAAATCAAATGACTTGGTTAACTTAATGGAAACCGAGCAAGTGGCAGTATACCGTCGGGTTGATAATCATGAAATACTGGTGGTTGAAAGACGTCCGGAAATTGAAAAAATTGTTTTTTGCGGTGGCGGTGCTCGGCTTATAGCGCATGATGGCATTTATAAAGCGCTTTGTGAGGCAGGATTAAGACCTAAAAAATACGCAGGCAGTTCAGCCGGTGCGATCATGGCCTTGTTGGGTTATCTGGATTATTCAGCTGATGAGATATTCGATTTTTTCAAGTCCTTACGAAAAGACAATATTGTTTATTATGATATTGACAGAAGAGGGATGTCTGATACCAACAGCCTGAAAGCCGCTTTGGATTATATGTTATCCAGAAAAATATTACGTCTTTCTGAGACATATGGCTTTGCATATCCCAAAGGAAAAATGACGTTTGCCACCTTGGAAAACATCAGAAAAAAATACCCGGATTGTGGTCTGGGAGAGTTACTGACAGTCACTGCCACCAAATTGCGTCAAAGCAAAACCAAGTATTTTTCTTTTAAAGACACCCCAGATGAAGAAGTGACGGATGCAGTCACTGCCTCTGCCTGCATGCCGGTCGTATACCGATCAGTTTACATCAATGGCGAGGAATTCACCGACGGAGGTCTTAAAAGCAACTTTCCAACAGAGGTCTTTAAAGGTTCACACAATTCAACCTTGTTAGAATCAGAACACGGCAATGATCTTGAAATGATTGGCATACAGTTTGATAACGGGACTGAACGCAATGCCCTGGATCGTGTGAAAGACAGGGTCTATCGTGAGAATAAACTTTTGAACTGGCTCTACCAGCTGATAACAGGTGTCAATGATCCTGCCAGCGGTTGGGAGCAGGATAGAATCAAGCTAAGGGAGCTTGGATCACAATCCATTGTCATTGAAGTAGATAAAAATATTTCTGCAAGCAATTTTGATTTAACAGATGAAACCAAAGGCATGCTGTTGCAACAAGGATACAAAGCGGGCAAGGAATATATTGCCTTAAGATATAATCAAACGGATGCTGGCCTGTATGAAAACCAGGAGTTAATGTATTCAAATTTTGAAACGCTGGCGGATCTGCTGTCTTATTGTTGTTATCGCGGCAACCTTGAATGGTTTAATAAGGTCTATCGTTTGATAGACGATTCTTCAATGGCAAATCGCAAAGCATTAATAGCCGATGGTGACAAACTTAAAAAATTATATTTCTCTGACGCTCCCCTTATCATTGACACAGATGCCAAAGGCGTGCCTTCCGGCTTGTTTAATCATCACTTTGATCTGATGGCCTTAAAACCAGCAGCAAAACCCGCCATTTTAGCGTTTGTTAATATTTACCCGGTTTTACACAAATTAACCCATCATTGGTTCAGCAATAAAATAGATCAGAATGCTTTTTTAAAAGCTCGTCATTCACTGTCATTAAAATCTCCCTTTGAATGTTTAAATCATTTGCAACATTTAACAGGCGAAGTCAATATCGTTTTTCATATCGTTCATCGCATCATTAATCAAATGAAAGAAAACCCTCATCAAAATTTGCTATATGCTTTATTGCAGAAGACACATGATGTTCTCCATCACGTGGAATTCCTTCAACCTTATTATTTTGCCAACTGGAATTTATCCTTCAGGCAATGCCATCGTTTGCTGAGTCTGTTTGAAAAAAAACAATGGGCGCAAGCCAAATTGCTCTGCGATCATTTAAAGCAGGGCGATGAACCCATGACCGTCTTCAACGACGAGGGGGAGGATGCTCCTGAGCTCAATGATACGTCTGCTGCGATGTCTTTTAATTAACATGCATCCTGGCTGTATTTGAGTGTATAATATGACAAAAGAATATAATCATCCGAGCATCATTTATGTATAGCAATTTATCCTTATATTATCTTGAGCAATTGGGAATAAAACCCTGGATAAAACGTGATGAAGGGCAACTGGAAAAGAAAAAACAGCTTGTTGTTTTATTGGACGATTCATTAAGCAGCAAAGCAAGATTTTTACTGGATAAAATACTCGATTTTATAAGCCTTGATAAACACGATAAGCCCCTGATTCTGACAGAAAAAGCAGATGCTGCCACACTAAAGCGATGCAATCGTTATGATGCGCTTGTCGTATTAAACTTTCGCAAAGCACATTCTGTTAATATAATAGAAGAACTCAAAGGACAATCGAGTCCCCGGTTAAGCCTGATTGATATGAGCAGCCCCGATGATCTGCTAAGCCATCCTGTCGATAAAAAAAAGGTCTTTCAACAATTACTAAAAGTTAAAGATTTAATAAGCGCATGAAAGGCTTTTCTTTGATTGAATGCCTGGTGGCAATCAGTTTGTTCGTGGTATTATCCACTTGCGCGATGGTTTTTGGTCAGGGTGTATATTCAAGAAATGAGTTACAGACCTTTATAGATGAAATTAAATCCGCCATTCATTTTGCCAATCATCAGTCTTTCATCAAGGGAAAAACGGTTTATCTTGAAAGCTTATCACAAACAGAAGACTGGTCTTCGGGCATGGGCTTGTATGATTTGACAGCGCAGGGTGAGAAGCATTTAATCCATCAATGGGCCTGGCACCACCCACAATGGCGTTTAACCTGGTCCGGCTTTTCATCCAGACAATACATCAGCTTCTCGCAACAGCTGCATAAAGCGGTGGCCAACGGCCGATTCAAGTTAATTCACCGACGGACGCCGCAGGAAAAAACATTGGTTTTAAATCGTCTGGGTCGGATAAAAGCCTTATAAACCAGCTGTCCTGACTTTTCCACTCCCTAATGGTCGCGGCTCGGATATGCAATTGCCGTGATTGCGTGATTATTTTGATATAAAATTGAACTGATAAGTGCTAAACTAAACATAATTTCAATTTAAAAGTGATAACTTACATGACCCTGGTTGAACCAAGCATTACCCCAACTGATAATCAACAACCCTTTTCTATTTTACCCTTAAAAGATGCCTTGCAGAAAAGCCTGGCATCACTTGATTATGAATTTATGACAGCCATACAACAGCAAAGCCTGCCTTTGATGCTGAATCATGAAGATGTGATTGCACAAGCCAGAACAGGCAGCGGTAAAACGGCAGCTTTTGGACTGGCTGTGTTAAATCATTTGAAGATTGAGCGTTTTGCAACGCAGGCTTTGATTCTTTGCCCTACACGGGAGTTGGCTGAGCAAGTGAGTCAAGCTTTACGCAGGCTAGCCTGTCTGATGCCTAATGTTAAAATTTTAAACCTGTCTGGCGGCATGCCCATGAAACCGCAACTGGACTCCTTAAGGCATGGCGCGCATGTGGTTGTGGGCACGCCCGGGCGTATACAGAAGCATTTATCTAAAGAATCTTTAACCTTGACGCAATTAAAGATTTTAGTGCTCGATGAGGCCGATAGAATGTTGGATATGGGCTTTTTTGATGACATAAAAAATATTATTTCTCTTTGCCCGAAACAACGCCAGAGCTTACTCTTTTCTGCCACATTTCCCGATGAGATCAAATTAATATCCAAACAGTTCATGAATAACCCGCTCGAAGTCCGTATTGAAATGCCAGATATAGACCATGATATTGAACAGCGTTTTTATGAAGTCTCAAATAAAGCGGATAAATTTTCTGTATTAAAATATTTATTAATGCATTTTAAACCGAACTCAAGCTTGATTTTCTGTAATACCAAACAACAAACCACCGAATTGGCGAACCAATTGCAAGATATCGGCTACAGTGCGGTTGCTTTAAATGGCGACATGGAGCAAATCGGTCGCGACTTGGCCATTGTGCGCTTCACTAATCAAAGTTGTTCTATTTTGGTTGCAACGGATGTTGCTGCCAGGGGTATTGATATCAAAGAACTCCCGGCGGTAATCAATTACGATCTGGCCTTTGATCATGATGTCCATACCCATCGAATAGGGCGAACAGGGCGTGCTGGCCATCGGGGCCTGGCTTTAACGCTGACAACAACGTCCGATGCTCAAAGAGTTTGCATGATTGAAGATCTTTCAAATCAAGGGCTTATATGGGGAGATATCGGCGAGTTAACCGCTGATCACAACAATATAGTCGTGCCTGAAATGGTGACCTTATGCCTTCATGCCGGGAAAAAAGACAAGATTCGCCCCGGCGATATTTTAGGCGCGCTAACCAAAGACGCAGGACTGGCTGGACATACCATCGGTAAAATAAATATCACAGCCTTTCACTCCTATGTTGCCGTTCATAGAAATCAGGTAGCGAAAGCACTGGCTTATCTACAAAACGGTAAGCTGAAAGGTCGAAAAGTGAACGCAAGAAAAATCAACTAAGACCTCCATACTGCTGCTATTGAGCCCTCGTAGCCTTGATAAGCGAAGCGCATCAAGGTTCAGGTTTACTTCAAATTGAGGTATTGAATCGCTTCCTTTTTCCAACCCTTCATGCACTACGCTCATCAAAACCGCACTTTATGTTCGGTATTTGCATTAAATGAACCCAATGCCTTAATCAAACAGACAGATTATAGTTTCATATCGACGGTGTGCTTAACTGTTTTGTATAGGGAAACCTTGATGCGCTGCGCTTATCAAGGCTACAGGGTGAGGTAGTGTAGATGCTGTCTTGAAATTCAAGCCCAATTTAATGAAAAAGGCATCTTATTTTTTAGGACGCCAAAAATGATATGAGCAAGCTTTCTCATTACTCCACAGATGATGGTTTTGGGTGACTTTCCTTTACCCTCAAGTCTT
>JAGXGR010000010.1 GCA_024636645.1 Legionella sp. | reverse complement strand
TTAAATTTAAGTCAGGTTGGCGTCCTTTACGGTTTAGCAGGCAGTGCTTTTTTGATGCTCGGTGTTTTTATCGGCGGTTTTTTGATGAATCGTTATCGCTTGAAAAGCTGTATGATTTCTCTGACCATCTTGTTAATCCTTGGCCCCATGCTTTTCCTGGTACTTGATAATCATCAAACCCCGTTCATTTATCTCACCGTTATTTTGACCCAGCTGACAGCCGGCATGGCCAATGCCGTCTATATGGGCTATATCCTTTCGGTGGCCAATAAAACAGATCATCCCATGACGGCTTATACGCTTTGTACAGCCATTATGGCTTTCTCCTATGTATTTTTTGGAGCTATGAGTGGATTCATTCAACAGGCTTTGGGTTATACCCATTTTTTTATGTATGTTTTGGCAGCGCATTTGGTGTTAATTGCCGTTACTATTCACAGGATGCAGAAAGATGTTTGAAAATATAGAATCATTTGAAGAGCGATTAATTCAGGCTCGATCAGTCCATGAATGTGATCAGGCGTTGAAAGATTATCTGAATAAAAAAGGCATCAAGACCTTTTCATTTACCTATTATGCCTACCACCCGCATTCAGCCAGTCAAATAAAATACGATAGCTGCTCAGATAACTTCCAGGCATGGCATCGGCATTATCTTGAAGCGCAATACAATCATATAGACAGTACCCTGAGTTTTGTATATAGCCGGCATCTGCCCATCTACTGGAATTTAAAACAGCAGCTGGCACAGGCTAAAAATGAACAGGAACGTCAAATGCGTCTGGACTCCATTGCCTTCGGTGCGGCGTCCGGATTATCCATACCCATTCATGGACCGCATAATAATTTTGCCATTCTGCTGCTGGTCAACATGCAGGATGAAAAAAACGATTTGCAACATCCGCAATTACATTACGAATATTTCAATGCCGCACATCTTTATTACCACTATCTACAGTCTCATCTCCTGGATGAAGTCAGCGGCAGAGAATCTTACGGCTTGACTGCACGGGAAATGCAATGTTTGCTGTTGATTTCAAAGCAGTATTCCGTAAATCAAATTGCTCAGCATCTGGAAATCACGGAACGAACGGTTAATTTTCATATTCAGAAGATGAATAAAAAGCTGGGCGTGAAGAATAAATACCAGTCGCTTTCAAAAGCAATCGAATTAAAGCTGCTGACATTTTAACCCCTGTTATAAATGACAGTGCGTTTAAACTGTCCATAAGCCTTATCATGGGCACAGATTTTTTAAGAGGATGTATCAGATGAACGTATTAAAAAAATCGCTGTTAACCCTTATTGCCGCAGCTTTGTTTCCGGTCAGTTCGCATGCCGCTTTGACTTTATATACCACCAGTTGGTCAATCTACAGCGAAACCCCCTATGAATATGACGGCGCCTATAAAAATGGACTCCCCTATGGCCAGTTGAAATATGTCAGCAATCCCGAGATGGTCGCGCAATTCAATCAGGCGGATGTGGTGGCCTGGAGTTTTTTACAGGTCTGGAACAGTCAGGATCCGGAGCAGGCCAAATATCAGACGCCCTCAGCCTGGGATGGCTTGATGCATTTTGATGATTTATGGGGCGAATTGCCGCTTGAAGGGGATTGGGTCAAACCTTTGCCGCCTGAAACCAAGGATTTTCTTACGTTCTGCGGCAGTAACGAGGGGGCCTGCTCGTCCATTCAACAAAATGGCAGCAGTGGTCAGATGGAATTGTTTAACTACAGTGATCAAAAAGGTGTCGGCCAGCTCAACAGCTTCGGTGCTTTCATCCATTCCGATAAATACAAAGCCAAGCGAATCATTGCAATAGGCGGCGCGAATACGCCTGAAAATAAAGGCATCAGTACTTATACCTTTGATGCTATTTTTGCTCATCAGGATAAATTTTTGAAACAATTCAAGTCCTGGATGACCCATTTCAAAAACTTAAAAGGGGTTGATTACGATTTCGAACCACCGATTGATCTACAAACCGGCGGTCAAGCGCCAGCAGATGAAAAAACAGTTGAAGATTATAAAAAACTGTTTGATTTGGTGAAAGCCAGCCGTCAAACCCTGGGCGGTGAGGCTTATATTTCTGTGACAATTACGGTGAATAAAGCGTATCTGGAGAAAATCAATCAATCCGTTGACGGTGGATGGTTTAAGGAAATTTCCAATTTTGCTGACAGCGTCAATCTGATGACCTATGACTTGCATGGGCCATGGAGTCAATCGGCCGATCCTTATACCTCAGTGCATGCCTTTCTCAAGCAACCAGATAGCAGTCGCAAGGATGAATTTGAGATTAACTATGCGACAGATGAAATCACAAGCCAGGTATTGTCTTATGGCATGCCGAGAGAAAAACTGCAAATTGGTATTGCGGCTTACGGTCGCGGCTATGCAGGTGTTGAAGCCGGTGACGATCCTGAGCATCCCGGTTTTGAGCAGCCCTGGAAAGCTGCCAGTCAGTTTGATAAAGCCTATACGGTTCAGGATGGCTTGCTGCCTTATAAGTCAGTCGATAATGTCGTTAAATCATTAAATTATAAGAAATACGCCGTCAATGCCGATTTAGACGGCCAGTCTGTGGTCAGCGGCGCTTATCTCTATAATCCCGGCAGTAAACAATTTGTTGGCTATCAGTCACCAGAAGTTGTCAGGGCTATATGCAGTTATATTAAGGATAAACAACTGAAAGGCGCCATCATGTGGAGTGCTGATACCGATTTACCGGTATCCAATCCCGATAGTCTGGTAGCCAGCTATCGCAGTGTTTGTCCCTAGATTCGGGTTGGGTCGATCCTAGCCACGACCGAGCTGCGACCGAGCTGCGACCGAGCTGCGATCTAACCGAGCCGCGACCGTTAGGAAGCGGAACAGTTAAAATCACGGAACAGTTAAAATTATCTCTTAACTGTTCAGTTTTGGTTATAAAATACGACATGGTAATCTTGTTTAAGAAAATGAGACCAATCGAAAAAATAAAACTGGCTTCTTAATTTTTCAGATACTGCAACTGTTCCGCTTCCTGACGGTCGCGGCTCGGTTAGATCGCAGTGAAGCGGAAATTTAAATAATGTTGAGCTTGCTAAAGCGTTATAACTTAACCGGTCAAATCAAGGTGATAAAATGAAAAAAATGATGATAGCTCTCTGTTTAACCATTTCAACAATAAGTTTTGCAAATCAACAGCCATTCTGTGCACAAGCTCAACGCAAATCCCCCAAAATTATCGCTTATCTCGGCGCGGATTCATCATGGGATTTAAAAAAAGAGGATCTGGGTCAACTCTCAGAGCAATTGTCCAAAGTAACTCTGGTCAATTATTCCTTTGCAAGACTGGCTATAGATCAACAGGGCAATACCATTTTAGAAATCAGCGCGCAGGATATTGAAAATATTAAACTGCTTCGCCAGTTAAAACCCGGTTTACCAATTATACTCGCTGTTGGCGGCTGGGGTGAGCGAGAGGGTTTTGATGCTGTTGTCAGCAGCAAAGATACGCGCGCTTTATTTATCCAGTCAGCTTTGGATATCCTGCATCGTTATCAACTAGACGGCATAGACATTGATTGGGAAAATGAACTCCTGGCATCCCAACAGGAAATCAACGGCATTGCGGCTTTGATGCGTGAACTGAAAACAGCAAGCCGTAAGCCAGGTTACTGTGTCACCAACGCCGTTCCGGGCAATGAAGCCTATTGGAAAAAATACCCGAAAACAAAGCTCTGGGCTGATGCCGTTGACTGGACAACCGTCATGGCTTATGACAATTACGGTACCTTTGGCTCAAGAACCGAACATGGGGCGGCCCTTTATGAGCCGCATCGTCCGGAAGATAACAATTACCCCTATCCCGGGACTTCGGGTGACAGGGCAGTTAATTATTATTTTCATCAAGGGTTGCCTGCTGAAAAAATAGTGTTAGGGATTCCTTTTTACTGTCACTCCTATTATGTTGATAATAAAAACATTGATACCAAAGCTGAAAATCCCGGTCTCTATGCCCCGGTCATCGACCCCAACATCAATTCACAGATCAGTTATAAGGACGCCTGGAAAAAATATGGCGAAAAACTTTTCTTATACCAGCAAAAGACAGCCTTTCAGCTTGATGCAATTAATTTCTATGGATTGATACCTATAGAAAATACCCAGATCACCCGATTCATGAGCTGCGACAATCCGCAGTCCATCATGAGTAAAATCGCTTATATAAAAGGAAGAAACTCTTTCAGTGAAAAAGCACAGAAAAAAATCAGCCTGGGCGGTGTGTCCTTTTGGAGTTTGCAACAGGATTTACCGGTTTCTGATTCCAATTCTTTATTGCGAGCTATCGTTGATGGATTGCAGCAATGAATAGTTTTTTTCTTTATACAGGAAACAAAAACTGGATAAGAGGAAGGATGATTAAAAAACGTTGATCTGTTAGAAGAAAAATTCTTAGATCCCATAAGTTTTTATGTAATAATTGATCAATATGCGCAAGTATGTGCTACAATTAAGGTTGCAATTAATTAAAAATTTGTACGTTGGGGATAAGCAAATTTACAGCCAGGAAGTAAAGTCAGCCAGACCATCATAATTAGGTTACTCTGATTTCCACACAACGTATCGAATCCTAAAACTAATGAGGAATTGATATGGCAACTTATACAATAAGCTATGAAGGATTAGAATTAAAAGTAGAAGCCGTTGAGGTGGATGGGGCAGTTCAAATTACAATAACCGCTCTCGAAGGCTCTGCTGATATAAATGCCTTTTATTGGTCTAATGGTGATGGAAGCGGTGAATTTAATATTCCAGGTGCTTTAAATATGAATGGCACGGATGTCGCATGGGATGACGGCATAGCCTTATCAACCGCTGGATTGGGAACTGAGGATGGTACTTACATTACTACAGGTCAATCTTATACCTTTACGCTAGATGAGGGTATCACTTTAGCAGACCTTGAGACCATTGGTCTTCGTGCTACCAGTACCAGTACAGATGAAGGCAGTATTAAAGCTGTAGCTGAGGCGGATGTCATTGACGATGGTGGCGCTGGTGACGATGGTGGCGCTGGTGACGATAGCACTGACCCTGTAGACCCTGTAGACCCTGTAGACCCTGTAGATCCTGTAGACCCTGTAGACCCTGCAGACCCTGGTGGCGCTATCGGTGGCGAAACTGGTAGTGGTGATGGTGATCTTGCAGCTGGTGCTGGTGACGGAGAGCTTGCAGCTGGTGCTGGTGACGGAGAGCTTGCAGCTGGTGACGGTGATGTCTTAGTTGGCACAGATACAGAAGGCTCTGATTCACTAGAGCAAGATATAGCAGTAGCTGAAACGGTCGTTCAGTCAGAGCAACTGGCTGCAGAAGATGCAACGATTGTGGCAAGTACTGATGATTATTTTATCTGATAAGCTGAAATAGTCACTAGAAGGGATCAGGGGCCGCTTTTAATTAGTGGCCCCCTGTTTTTAATACTTACTTGGAATAAACCTCTCTCCACCAGCTGCTTTCAGTATTAGCAACCCAGTCGGTAGAACGTAATTTTGCAACAAGCGCTTCTGTTTTTTCGGGTGTGGAATGATCTTTATCTAATTTAATGCACCAGTCCCAATCACCGGAAGTGGACCATATTTTTTCTACACCAGACCATTTTGAAACGGTGTCAGTATCAGTCCATTCTTTTTGAGTTTTTAAAAAAATAACGCTATTCCATTTAGACATTGAATATCTCCTTTAAATTAATTTTTAATACCAGCAATTCTTTAGGGCTGGAATTTTATCTTAGGACATAAATTAAAAATATTCCAGTTGCTAAACCTGGTTTTTTTTAAAGTTATTCGCTGCCTTCTAATATTAGCTTTTCAGCATTATCCAAACATTCCGGTAAACCATATAGAATTAAAATATCTCCGGCTTTAAGGCCTGTATTATCCATATCCAGCTGTTGTTTGTTACGGATAATCGAGATGATTTCAACATCCGGCAATTGCAGATCATGCACATATTTATCAATGACATTGGCATTTTCCGGCAAATAGACGGGTTTCAAATGCCTGGATACCGGGGGCGAATTCGATAGCTCATCAAAAAAAGATCCTGGAAAAATTTTTGATAAGCTCTGGTAGTCGTTTTTTCGGGCCCCTTGCAACAACTGATGAATTTTTCGGGGAGGAATATTCAGTATCTGCAGCAGATAATGTGCAATAGTTAAGCTTTCTTCATAGACTTCGGTGATGATTTTGCTCGCCCCGTGATCACGTAGCAATTCATATTCGGTTTCATCCCTGCATCTGACCAGGCTAGGAAGGTTTAAATTTGCGATTTGAATCTGAGAAAGCACAGCCAGTGCTGCAGCAGTGTCATCAAAGCTGACGACCACCGCTGCGGCCTGCCTGATATTTGCTGTTTTAAGAATCTCGGGTTCTGTCACGTTCCCATAGAGTACCGGCTCTCCGGCAAGGCTTGCGTTGTGAATGATTTCAGGATCAAGTTCCAGAGCAAGATAAGGAACAGCTGATTTTTTTAAAAAATCGGCAATGTGCTGGCCAACACGCCCAAAGCCGCAAATGATTACATGATTGGATAATTCACTGCTGGCTTCCTCAATAGTGGATACAACATATTGTCGATTTTGTTCAATGACGTTCGGTAACAGAAGCTTTGTAATCGCGCCATTATAGCGAATAATAATCGGCGCCAAAGCAAAGGAAATCAATAAGGCGGCCAAGACCACCTGACTGAATTCCGGGGGTAATAGATGAGCGGAATTTGCTACGGTAAAAATCGCAAAACCGAATTCACCGCCCTGGCTGAGGATAACCCCTGTGCGGGTGGCTGTTTCCAGCGGGTAGTTAGATACACGGCACAAGGCAATGATGAGGACGGTCTTTCCTATCATAATGCCCATCAACAGCAAAAGAATCCAGAACCAGGTATCAAGCCAGGTATCGATATTGGCCAGCATGCCAATTGAAACAAAAAACAAACCCAGTAAAATGTCTCGAAAAGGTCTGATTTCACTTTTGATCTGATGACGAAATTCAGTTTCGCCTAACATGATGCCACTCAAAAAAGCACCCAAAGCCAGCGTCATCCCCAGGACAGCTGTGAGCCAGGCTGAACCGATAGCAATGAATATAACCGTTAAGGTAAAAAGTTCAACCGTTCGCGTGGCAGCAATCATTCTGAATAATGGCCTCAGTAACCAGCGGCCAATGCCGATAATAATAAGGATCGCCAGTGCTGATTTAAACAAAGCAAAAGGAAGAAAATCCATCAACGGCTCAGCATTCATACCGGCAAGGCTGGCAATGATGGTTAAAATGGGAATGACGGCTAAATCCTGAAACAATAAGATGCCGATGGCATTCAAGCCGTGCCGGGAATGAATTTCAAACTGATCCGACAATTGTTTTACCACTAAAGCAGTGGATGACATGGCAACAATGCAACCTATGATCAAGGACTGGTTTAGTGTCATATTGACCATTAAACCGAAACTGGTAGTAATAAAAATGGTCAAGAGGACTTGGAACCCCCCTAATACAAACACAGGATATTTCAGGCTCATCAATTTGGTCAGGGAAAACTCCAGACCAATGGTAAACATTAACAGCACAATTCCAAATTCAGCTAAAGGCGTGATGGTTTCGGTATCAGGAATCCAGGCCAGCCCATGCGGCCCTACCATGACGCCAACGACAAGATAACCCAAGGTAACCGGCAGGCGGAAAATCCGGAATGTCAGATTGACCAGCAATACAGTAAATAAGACGATAAGCGTCGTTTCTAATATAGGATGCTGCATGGCTCATGTCATTGGAAAAAGATGATAAGAGCATAGCAAAATTTTAAAGGGACAAACATATGGTATTAAAAAACATAGGAATTTATTTCAGCCAGGCATCGGAAAATGCAGATTCTGATGCTATAGTTAAATAAAATGCAAAATCCATCATCAAGTCAAGGACGCTGATTATGACAAAGGATGAAGTTAAAGAACCTGAAAACCACCCGAAACAAGATCTGGCACCTGCAGAGGTTTATAAGCAATATTGCTCTGCTATGGATCTGGATAAAATGCACAATTTCTTTGATTTGATGAACAGGGTCTATCAAGCTTATCTCTCCAAAGCCACAAAAGGCATCAGCCCGGCTTCCGTGAAAACATCGCTGTCCTCCTGGAGCAATCAATTAATGCAATCTCCGGGATTATTGACCGAACTGGCTTTATATCCGTTGATTCATGCGGAGGACTGTATGAATAAACTGGTCTGCGATGAGGATTCAGAGGATGAACGAGACGTTCGCTTCCAGGATGAAAGCTGGGAACAACTGCCATGGCGTTTTTATGCTGAATTTTTTTTACAAGCGCAGGATTGGTGGGAGCATGCCACCCTGCACGTTCCCGGTTTGCCAAACTATGTCAGTAGGGTGACTTCATTTGGTGCCCGCCAGGTATTGGATGCCATCTCGCCGTCCAATTTTGTATTAACCAACCCGGAGTTATTTAATCAAACAATAAAGACAAATGGATACAATATCCTGCGTGGATCTAAGCTTGCTGTCGAAGACATGTTGAGACGCATCGCGGGTGAGCCACCTCCTGGTGCGGAGAATTTCATTCCAGGTGAGCATGTTGCCATCACACCCGGTCGTGTGGTTTTTAAAAATCATTTGATTGAATTGATTCAATATGAACCAAAAACTAAAAACGTGTACAAAGAGCCCGTTTTAATCATACCGGCCTGGATCATGAAATATTATATACTGGATCTCTCGCCTGAAAACTCCCTGGTGAAATGGTTAGTAGCTCAAGGGCATACGGTATTTATTATTTCCTGGCGTAATCCTGACAGTGAAGATCGCTATTTAAGTATGGATGATTACCATCGAATGGGGGCGATGGATGCCATTGATCAGGTGTCTTCCATCTGTGATAAGGCAAAAATTCAGTTGGTAGGCTATTGCCTCGGCGGCACGCTGTCCTTACTGACGACGGCATACATGGCCAAAAAAAAGGATAAACGCATCAAAAGCCTTACCCTTCTTGCAGCCCAGGGTGATTTTACAGATGCCGGCGAATTGATGCTATTCATAACGGAAACCGAAGTGTCTTTTTTGAAAGACATGATGTGGGAACAGGGTTACCTGGACACCAAGCAAATGGCCGGGGCTTTTCAGCTTTTACGTTCTTACGATCTCATTTGGTCTAAAATGGTTCAGGATTACATGCACGGCAGAAGGCGGGGGATGATCGATCTATTGGCCTGGAATGCAGATGCCACACGTATGCCTTATAAAATGCACAGTGAATACCTGGAAAAACTGTTTTTACATAATGAATTTGCGCGTGGAAAATTTTCAGTGGAAGATGAACGGGTCGTTGCCAATGATATCCATCTTCCGGTATTCGCAGTCAGCACAGAAAAAGATCACGTAGCGCCCTGGCATTCGGTGTATAAGGTTCATTTGATGATCAATGAGCCGATAACCTTTGTTTTGACCAGCGGTGGCCATAATGCCGGAATTGTCAGCGAACCCGGGCATAAGGGACGTTATTTCCATATTCTTAAAAGAAAAAAAGACGATTCCTATATTGATGAAGACAAATGGTATGAGATAGCGCCTAAGAAAGACGGATCATGGTGGCCGAGCTGGCATGACTGGCTGGTAAAACAATCCTCTTCCAAACAAGTGAAGGCAAGAACCCTGGATAAATCATTACCTGCAGCCCCTGGTGAGTATATCATGCAGAAGTAATACCGATTCAGTATATTTTTTAAAAAGCAAAGACTTAAGGACAAATATGAAGTTAACTTTTATCGGTGCCACAGGTACAGTCACTGGTTCAAAATATCTTATTGAATTCGATAATGGGAAAAAAATCCTTGTCGACTGCGGGTTATTTCAAGGATTAAAAGATCTGAGGTTAAGAAACTGGGCAGATTTACCTTTTGACCCCTCGTCAATTGACGCCGTTTTACTAACCCACGCCCACATCGATCATTCCGGCTACCTGCCTTTACTGATTAAAAATGGTTTCAAAGGACCGGTATATGCTACTAAGGCCACCAGAGAATTATGCTCTGTTTTACTTCCCGATAGCGGCCATCTGCATGAAGAGGATGCTAAACGAGCGAACAAATACGGCTATAGTAAACATCATCCGGCCTTACCGCTGTATACAGAGAAAGACGGTGAGCAGGCTTTGAAACATTTTGTTGATGTTGAATATCAACAGCCAAATGCTATATTAGATGTCTGCAAAGCCACCTGGCACCGTGCCGGGCATATACTGGGCTCTTCTTTTATCCAGTTGGAAGCCAATGGCGTCAAACTATTGTTTACTGGTGATATTGGCCGTCAGGTCGACCCGGTGATGAAGCCTTCAGCATTGATCGATGAAACGGATTATCTGGTTCTGGAATCTACTTATGGCAATCGATTGCATGAAGAAGCGGATCCTGAAGATCTGCTTGCAGACGTGATTAATGCCACAGCAAAACGAGGCGGTACCGTTTTAATTCCCGCTTTTGCTGTTGGACGCAGCCAAAATCTTCTCTACCATATCTACAGATTAAAACAGCAAAAGCGCATTCCTGATTTGCCAGTGTTTCTGGATAGCCCTATGGCGATTGATGCCACAGAAATATTTTTAAACAACAAGGCTGAGCATAAATTAACCGCTGAGGAATGTCGTGAAGTCAACAAGCTCGTCCAATATGTTAATACAGTGGAAGAATCGAAGGCGATAGATAACATTGCTATGCCTAAGGTGATTATCTCAGCCAGCGGCATGATGACTGGCGGGCGGGTGTTGCATCATTTAAAAATATTTGTCACTGAGCCTAAAAATACCATTGTGCTGTCGGGATACCAGGCAGCAGGCACCCGAGGTGACCGTATCCTGCGAGGCGAAAAACAGCTGAAAATTCATGGCCAAATGTATCCTGTAAGAGCTCAGGTTGAAGTGCTGACCAATATCTCTGCCCATGCAGACTACCAGGAAATCCTTCGCTGGTTGAAACATTTTAAAAAGCCTCCTGAAAAGCTGTTTATTACCCACGGTGAACCAAAGGCATCCAAAGCATTGAAAGAACATATAGAAAGAGAATTGGGGTGGAATTGTGTGATTCCCGGGTATCTTGAGCAATTTAATATATAAAGTTTTAATTTTTCTTCCAGGAAAGCAGCCCCTGGTACCATTTCGATTTGGTTATGACCGGTTGATCTGAACCGCGACCGTTAGCGAGCGGCTCGGATGCTTCGAAATAATCCATCTTGTATGACACAACCGATCAAAACCAAATGAAACGGCATTAGTAATTACATCAGGTTGTCATAAAGATCGTCCCAATATGGATTTCCTCGTAACAACGTTTTCAACAATTTTTCCGTACAATGCATAAATACAATTTTTGTTGGCACTTAAGGTTCCGTTAATAATTTATTGTTATATTAAATTTTGTTATTTTTGGGAGTACATAATGAAAGCTGCACGAACAATCGATGTCGACATTGATCTAGAAGACTTCGCTAATCTGAAACATAGTCCGTACAATGATTTAACCAGCATGGAGGCAAGCATAAAAATAGCTGGTGATTTCAACCGCTTCGAAGCGGAAAAAAGAAAATCAATAATGACTTCCGGTCATTATTGGCTATTTAAACACCGCATGGTCGAGGCTTCTGAATTCCGTTTAGTGGAATTAAATGGAATTCCTGAATTGGTGCCATATACAGGCCATCCTCAGCGTCGCCAGAAATTTATCAACTTTAGGGATACAAGCTCAACCATTGGTATTTTCAAGCAAAAAGAGTTAGTGATTGGAACCAATGGGCGTTACCTTGTAAACGTGCCGGCTGGCCAATTTGCCAAGGTTTATGACGGTACAAAGGCATTGTTATTGGCAGAAGGGCAACACGTTATTCACTCCAATAATTTCCGATTCGATTCTTTGGTAGCACAAAATACGAATTATATTCAGCATAATGACATTCATATTTTACGTGTGCCGCCTGGTTCTGTTGCAGCCGTTACAGTAAACAATAAGTCGATAATACTGGAGTCACGTGAAGCCCCATATGTGTTTAAAACACAGCAATTTGAGATTGAAAAATACAAAGGAAGGGATTTATTTCATCCTTACAATGAACCCATGATCAAAGTAGGCACACAAATTCGGTTACTGCCGGGTGTAGGAGAAGTGGCCGTTATAAATAATGGCGGGCATTTTGAAATTGTAAAACAGGATGAAAAAAAAGCAGGACCCATGACCTATGACCTGGAAAATTCAGATTTTGTTAATTTCTTATCTACTAATATAGAG
>JAGXGR010000009.1 GCA_024636645.1 Legionella sp. | reverse complement strand
TTTATGGATGATCTGATTGAAAATATAAGCGGACAGTATGTTTTTAAAATTAACACTCTTGATCCTTCAAAAATTAATTTGGCTATACAAAATTTACAACGGAAAAGGGCCCATGATGGTTGTGATGATGTTCCAGCCAGCGGTATAAGCTCCCCTGAAAATAAGGGATACAATTAATTTGTAATTCGAAGTATTAGACCAGAACAGATGCCAGTGGACTGGTAAAAGGGATAACCGCCTATGACTGTGATTAAACGACAATTTTTACTTCTATCTTTATATATCCGGAAAAAATAGCCATCTGGTCTTGTCACAACTAGTCTCGTATTGTCAAAATGGGGTTGATAATAGCACAAAAGATTAAGTTAATATTAAGATTATTTCGCTCTACTACCTAAAACCGCTTTAATGCGTAAGCTGGAAGATCAAGACTATCGGCAATAGTAGCAAACGTTCTTCGAAGATCATAGAGAGTGAATGGCATCCCTGATAGCTTCACTACCCTATTCACCGCTTTTTTAAGTTCATAGATATATACCTAAGTGTCTTCTTTAGTAAATTCATGAAACCCATTTTTTCTCCAATGCACTGCCCAATCATAAAATTTACCTGCAGGCATGGGTTTCGCTATCAAATAGCCTTGTGCGATATCACAGCCTAATTCTTTTAAATAGTTATAATCTTCTTTTGATTCTACGCCTTCTGCTACAGAGGTGATTTTCAATTTGCGGGCCATATCAAGGCTTGAACCTAAAATAATTCTTGTGGATTCATTCAGTGCTGCATCCGTGACAAAGGATTGATCGATTTTCAATTCAGTGTATGCAATCTTTAATAACTGCTGCATGGTGGAATAGCCTGTACCGTAATCATCAATAGACAAACCAAAACCCTTCATACGAAGACGGGATAAATTTTCCAAAACCACTGCAATATGGGTCGCGGTTGTAGATTCAGTTATTTCAAGAACAATATTGTGCGGATCCAAGCCTTCTGCTGTCACTATATTATAAATTTTTTCAGCCAGTTGCGGGTTTGTCAAAGACAGAAGAGAAAGATTTACTGAAAGGGTAATATTCAAGCCTTTTTTTAGCCATTGCAAACAGAAGGCTGCAGTTTTTTTCAACATAATCCAGGTCAGATCGTCAATCAATCCGTTGCGCTCCATAAAAGGAATAAAATTATCAGGAGAAATTATCCCTTTCTCAGGATGTATCCATCGCGCAAGCGCTTCAGCCCCTTTAACTGTCCCGGTGAGCAGTTCAACTTTGGGTTGAACATAAACCTCAAATTCATCGTTTTTTAAAGCTTCCAATACTTCATTATTAGTAAATTTTTTCCGATCATAGCGCCTTCTGTCCCCTATTTTGCTCTTAACCTTTGGTAAACTGATATACTTTTGTAATAGTAATTCTATTTTTTTCTTGCTCACAGGTTTTTCAATGATGCCTAAAACATGAACGCCATAAGCCTGTGCCATGGTTTTTATCGACAATACCAGTGTATGCTCAAGACCACTGGTGATAATGGTAGGCAGATTACATTTCATTTCACTCATATGACGTAACAGCTCCATTCCGTCCATACCAGGCATCATCAAATCACAAATCAAGATGTCAATATCACAAGCATTCTTCTGGATTAACTTCAAGGCTTCAATACCATCTTCAGCCCCATAGACTTTTCCCACACCTAGATTATCAAGGATCTTGATTAAAATGTTTCTCTGAAAGGTTTCGTCTTCTACCACCAAAACCTGTAAATCGCTAATATCCATATATCATATTATTCCTCATCTTTTACACAAGCTTTAAGCGAATGCAAATATGTTGTCAGTTTAAGAGCTTCTTCTTCAAAATGTTTTAAATATTGATACATCTCCTTTTCATCTCCTCTCCGGCCTGCTTCTTCAATTTTACGACTCACCATGGCCAAAGCCTTTGCGCCGACCACTTGACAGGCGCCTTTGATACGGTGAGCATACTCTATTATCTGTTGCATTTGCTTTTGTTCTACAGCCTTATTCAAGACAGCCAAATCCTGCTCAAAACTTTCTTTAAAGTCCATCATAACCTCGTGAATCACTTTTTCATCATCTCCAATCAGTTCAACAAGATAGGAGGAATCGACAGGTGTTGACTCTGAAACAGGCAGCCATCTATCTACATGATGCATTAAATCCACTAATTCTATAGGTTTCACCAGAACTTCATCCATGCCTGAAGTCAGGCAATTTATTCTTGCCTCCTTATTAGCATTGGCTGTACAAGCAATAATTGGCAGATGCTCTACTTTTTGTTCTTTTTCTTCCAACTGGCGAATTTTTTTTACCAACTCATAGCCTGTCATTTCTGGCATATTGCAGTCTGTAATCATTAAAGACAGCTTTCTGGACTTCAATAAAGATAACGCTTCTTTGCCATTCTCAGCACTCAATGCAGCATACCCTATGGTGTTAAGCTGGCGAATAAGTACTTTTCGATTCACAGGATGATCATCAACCACCAGAATGAGGGTGTTGTCAGCCTCGGCAGCATCTATAGTCGGTGTTGTGCGGCGGGCGACTAACTGATCGGAATTTATATTCCATGAAATTCCCGGATCTAGTTTTACAATATCCTTAGCATCAACGATCGGTAAATCAATCACCAAACTTACCGTAGTGCCATTATTGGGTTGACTGTCCATCTCAATAGAGCCCTTCATCATTTCAGCCAACTGTCTGGAAACCGCCAATCCAAGACCCGTTCCGCCGTGCTCATAGGTTAAATTTTCATCCAGTTTGGAAAAAGGTTGGAACAGTTTTTCTTGCTTCTCTTTAGGAATACCAATGCCGCTGTCTTTGACGGAAAATCTCAGTCTTTCAAGTCCTTCTTTTTTCCAGAGGGATTCAACTTGCATTTCAATAGATCCCTCAGAAGTAAATTTAATAGCATTACTTAAAAAATTTCCTAAAATCTGGCGCAGTCTTAAAGAGTCAAATAACAAAACCGGACTGATTTCAGGATCAACATAGGTATTTAAAACCAATCCTTTTCGGCTGGCCTCTCCGCTATACAGATAATATAACTTTTTCATAAGCTCACTGACAGAAGCAGGTGAAATAATCACTTTCATTTTACCGGCTTCAATTTTGGAAAAATCCAGAATGTCATCAATAATTCTCAGAAGCGATTTACCAGAGTCCAATATAGTCTCCAGGGTGTTTTTCTGATCCGTATCCAGCTTGCTCAAATTCAGAAGTTCAAGCAATCCTAATACGCCCATCATAGGCGTACGAATTTCATGACTGATGGTGGCAAGAAATTTACTTTTTTTAAAATTAATTAGTTCTGCTTCTTTTTTTGCTTCTTCTAATTCAGTTTGACGCTTTTTCAACTGCTGATTCATTTTGACAGTATCTTCAAAGGAAGAGACCAAGAGTTCGATGATCTGGCGGTGATCGGTATTAATGCTATAGTCTTTGCCGTCAAGAACAATTTTATTAACAGCTTGCTTACCCTCTTTACCATTCTTTTTATTGATGAGAAGAAAACGTATACGGCTTATAAGTACTTCAGCATCGTAGGGTTTGTATAAAAAGTTATCAACCCCGGCTTCCAGACCTTTGCCTATTTCAGCTAAACTTTCCAGAGCCGTCACCAGGATGACAGGAATGTCTTTCAGATCTTTATCCTGTTTAATAGCCTTACACAAATCAAAGCCATTCATTTCCGGCATCATGATATCACTGACGATTAAATCCGGCCGATGTGATTGAAGCCAGTCCAGAGCCTCTTCACCGTTTTTTTTATCAATGACTTTAAAATCTTTTTTTTCCAGAACGTTGCGAAGTAATAAACGTTGAGTCGCACTGTCTTCTACAATAAGGATCTGTGCAGCTTCGAGATCTGATTTGTCAACTATAGGGCATTCATCCATTTAACTCTCCACTAATCTACATAACAGGGCGGCGATTTCTTCAGGTGCCAAAATCATTGAATGTGCTTTCATATCCACTGCAACACCTGGCATACCGTAAACAACAGAAGACTCCTTGCTCTGCACCAAAGTCAATCCACCATGCTCCTTAATTAATTTTAGCTCATAAGCTCCATCCTTGCCCATTCCAGACAATAAAATACCAATTAAATTCGGGCCTATATTTTTAAGCAAGGAACTGAAAAGAACACTTACTGAAGGCTTATGGCCATTCACAGCCGGAGCATCTATAAGTTCTATGCGTCCTGTCGAAGACAGCTTCATATGGTAATCATCAGGTGCCACATAAGCATGGGCCGGTAGAGGTCTGTCTCCAGATTTAGCCACGGAAATCTTATATCCTGTCGAATCGGATAACCAATCAACCAGACCCTGAGTAAATCCGGAGGCAATGTGCTGTACAATCAAGATCGGAATAGAAAAATTTTCAGGCAATTTAGAGAAAATCGCTTTAAGGGCTGCAGGCCCCCCTGTAGAGGCGCCGATAGCAATCAGTTTGGGAGGATGTTTTATCTCCGGTAATTTTTTTATGGCTAAAGGAGGGCTTGCTGTAGCTTTTTTTACAGGCTTAGGCCAACGCCGTATGACTTTGACTTCGGCCATGGCTTTAATAATTTCAATCAGTTCATTGCAACGTTGCTGATAATCTGGATGATAAATGCCCACTGGGGTTTGCACGACACCCACAGCCCCTGCCTCCATGACATCAACTGCCCCTGTCGACTCTGCTTTTGCAACGGTTGTTGATATAATAATGACGGGCAGAGGGTAGGTTTCCATGATTTTAGCGGTGGCTTCCAGTCCATTTAATTTCGGCATATGAAAATCCATGGTGACAATGTCGGGTTTTTGATTTTCAACTGCCGCAATAGCTTCTTCACCATTTGATGCCGTCGCAATCACTTTAAGCTGAGGATCACTGTTTATAATATGGGTTATCAACGCCCTTTTAACCGGCGAGTCATCTACGACCAATACCCGAATAATGCTCTTGGGATCATTGCTCATACCAATCTCCTGACGATATTAAGCAAATCACTTTGATCAAAGCGACTTTTTACGATATAAGCATTGGCACCTGCATCAATCCCTTTTTCACGATCTTCAGGCGAGGCCAATGCGGTGACAAGAACAACCGGAAGTTGTTCTAAATGTTCGGTTTCTCTGATTTTTTTTGTTAACTCAAAGCCATTCATTCTGGGCATGTCCACATCAGAAACCACCAGATTCACAGGGTGTTCCTTTAAAGAGATAAAAGCATCCAGACCATCGACAGCAGTGGTGACCTGATAGCCTGCGGATTCAAGAATATTCTTTAATAAGCTACGTGAGGTGATGGAATCCTCTACTACCATCACTGATTTTATTTTTGGCGACGTTTGTACGCTCTTTTGTATCTTCTCTGCTGCTTGACCACCGTCGGACTTGATGGCTGAACGTATTAAATCATGCACATTCAGTACAGGCACGACATGGCCGTCCCCAGTTAAAGTAGCTCCGGCAACGTTACGCACACGAAGCAAAGGTTTGTTTATTTTTTTTAGCAAAACCTCTCCTTCCTCCATTATTTCATCCACGGAAAAGGCCTGTCTCTTATACACATCTCCGAGCCCAC
>JAGXGR010000136.1 GCA_024636645.1 Legionella sp. | reverse complement strand
GCAAGCATCAGGGCATCGATCATGATTGATTTACCCGCCCCCGTTTCTCCGGTAAAAGCAGTCATGCCTTGAGCCAGGTCTAATTCCAAGCTTTTTACAATAGCAAAATTTTCAATGCGTAAGTTGGTTAACATGATTTATCCCTGAAATCTCGATTCCCATCCCAGTTTAATACGTAAGGTATCATAGTAATGATAATCCATAGGATGTAACAAACGCAATTGCTGGGCGTTTTTTTCTACAGTCACTGTTTGTCCGGGTTTCACCAGTCTGGACTCATGACCATCGCAACTGATCCGTAAATCGGATTCATTGCGTTCAGAAATTTTCAGATCAATGACGACCTGGCCGCTAATCACCAAGGGGCGTGAGCTCAAACTGTGGGAAAACATTGGAACCAGAACGATAGCGTCTAATTGGGGGTGCATAATAGGACCGCCGGCGGATAAGGCATAGGCGGTAGAGCCGGTGGGTGTTGCCAAAATCATGCCGTCTGATCGAAAATGGCTGACCAGTTGCTGATTAATATGAACATCAAACTCGATCAGATGGGTTTCATTGCCTCGGCTTAAAACCACATCATTCAAGGCATCGCCTTGAAAATAGGTATTTTCCTCATCGTAAACCCGGGTTTGCAACAGAAAGCGATGCTCTTCTTCGTACTCACCGGCTAATACGTTAACCAGCACGTCTTCGATTTCCTGCGGTGAAATATCCGTCAGAAAGCCCAGACGTCCGCGGTTAATCCCAATCACTGGCACGTTGACCTTAATGGCCATGCGCGCGGCAGACAAAAGGCTGCCATCGCCTCCGACAACGATGATCAAATCCTGGTTTTCTCCCATCTGTTCACGCGGCAGTACGGGAAGTTTCAATTTAAAATGGGTGGCGGTATCAACATCAACGTAGGCATCGCATTTATGTTTTTTAAGAAAAGCCATCAAACGATGCAGCGTCTCATTGACGTCTTCATTCGCTCGATGTTGCCTTGCATACAAAATGGCGCGTTTGAACTTCTGTTTCATAATGGCCTTAATGAGGTTGTTTTTATATATTATATACCCATTTTATATTGTTTTCGAAAGTGGCGGAACTGCGCGCAAATTCAGGATGTGATCTTTTGAAATTGTATCCAAGGCAGAATAATCAGTGCCTTAAACAAGGCGGACAAATTTTGTTTTATCCACCTTGCTTTTGCACAGTAGCTCAGATCTCTATGCAGGACAAAGCATTTATTGTTCGGTGCTTGTCGATCTGGATGTCCTTTTACGATCATGTTCTTTTAATTCTTTCTTACGCAAACGAATGACATTAGGCGTTACTTCCACCAGTTCATCATTGTCTATAAATTCCAGCGCCTGCTCTAAAGACAGTTTGATAGGCGGCGTCAAAACGATGTTTTCATCGGTACCTGAAGCCCGAACGTTTGTCAGCTGCTTTTCTTTGGTGATATTCACCACCAAATCATTGTCGCGGCTATGGATACCCACAATCATTCCCTCATAACAACTGGTTTGAGGGTCAATAAACATACGGCCACGTTCCTGTAAATTGAACAAGGCAAATCCTCTGGCGGTGCCCTGGCAGTTAGAAATCAACACGCCATTTCCGCGTTTGCCCAGACGGCCACGAAAGGCCGGGCCATAATGATCGTAGACATGATACATCAAACCGGTTCCTGAAGTGCTGGATAAAAACTCGGTATGAAATCCAATCAAGCCACGCGTAGGAATGATATAATCCAGACGTACACGTCCTTTGCCATCCGGGACCATGTTCTGCAATTCGCCGCGACGCTCTCCGAGCTTCTCCATGATTGCACCCTGGTTGCTCTCTTCAACGTCTACTGTCAAACGCTCGTAAGGTTCCGTTTGCTGGCCTTCTTCCTCACGCAAAATGACTTCCGGCTTGGAAATAGCCAACTCATACCCTTCGCGACGCATGTTTTCAATCAAGATAGACAAATGAAGCTCGCCTCGACCAGCCACACGGAATTTATCAGGATCTTCGGTCTCTTCTACTCGCAGGGCAACATTATGGAGCAGCTCTGTATCCAGACGTTCTCTGATCTTACGAGTGGTGACGTACTTGCCGTCTTGTCCGGCAAAAGGAGAGTCATTGACTTGAAACGTCATGCTGATGGTAGGCTCATCGACGGTGAGTGGCGGTAAGGCTTCCACGTGATTGGGATCGCATACCGTGTCAGAAATATTCAGTTTATCAAAACCGGTAACCGCAATGATATCGCCGGCGCCGGCTGTTTCTACTTCAGTCCGCTCCAGGCCTTTAAAGCCTAATATCTGCAACAAACGACCGCTGCGTACTTCACCGTCTTTACCAATCACTTTCACTGGCGATTTCGCTTTAATCTGTCCTCGACTAACGCGACCAATGCCGATAGTTCCCACATAAGAAGAATAATCAAGTGAGGTAATCTGCATTTGAAATGGACCGTTTTCATCCACATCAGGCGGTGAAACCTTATCAATGATGGTTTGTAATAAGGGGTTCATATCGGTTGATTCGTCTTCCAGCTCCAGTTTGGCATAGCCATTAAGCGCTGAAGCATAAACGACCGGAAAATCAAGCTGCTCATCGGTCGCGCCAAGGTTGTCAAACAGGTCAAACACCTGATCCATCACCCAATGCGGTCTGGCACCGGGACGGTCGATTTTATTGATAACCACAATGGGATTCAAACCCTGCGCAAACGCTTTTTGCGTTACAAAACGTGTTTGTGGCATGGGGCCGTCAACGGCATCAACCAGCAACAGCACGCAATCCACCATAGAAAGAATTCGCTCTACCTCGCCGCCGAAATCAGCATGTCCCGGGGTATCAACGATATTGATCTGATGATCTTTCCAATTGACACAGGTGTTCTTGGCAAGAATGGTAATGCCGCGCTCTTTTTCCAGAGCATTCGAATCCATCATGCGCTCAACCTTGGGCGCACGTTCATTCAAAGTACCGGTTTGTTGCAATAATTTATCAACAAGAGTGGTTTTTCCATGATCGACGTGAGCGATAATGGCGATGTTACGAATTTTTTCTATCATCAGATGACCTTAAAATAACTCAAAGAGAGGTGCTTGCTTTTTTTGAAAATCAAAACACTGTTCACAGTTTCTACATTATACACTTATTATGGCACAAATCCTAACGCTTCTTGATACTTTTTATAATATTTGATACCAATAAGCCACGTCCACGACGGTTTAAAACAACGGCAGGGTGATTAAAATTTAGTCTAATCAATGGATTATGCGACACAAAAAACAAGATATCGCCGATCATAAAAAAATGCGGAAAATATCAAATTTCGATATACTTTATGCAGAGCTTGCTCCAATTGCAAGATAAACATATCGTCTTTGCTATGCAGCTCTCAATAAATAGCGATCATTGAATTTTTACCCTAGGGGGCATTTTTATATGGAATTGACTGAAAACCCTAGGTATACTTTGTGAACTAACTTTCGCAAACAGGAGAAAAACACATGGCTCGCGGTATTAATAAAGTCATTTTAGTCGGAAACGTAGGCGTCGATCCTGAAGTTCGCTATATGCCGAACGGCAATGCAGTCACCAGTTTATCATTGGCTACCAGTGAATCATGGAAAGACAAGCAAACCGGCGAAAAGCAGGAGCGCACCGAATGGCATCGCGTTGTTTGTTTCAACCGCCTGGGTGAAATAGCCGGCGAATACGTTCGTAAAGGTTCAAAAATATATATAGAAGGCAGCTTGCGTACTCGCAAGTGGCAGGATCAACAAGGCGTGGATCGTTATACAACAGAAATTGTTGCCTCAGAAATGCAAATGCTCGACAGCAAAGGCAGCAGCGGTTCATCCGCTTCCTCTTCTTATGGCGACATGCAGCCTGCACCTGAATACCAGGGAACAGCCAAAAAACAACAAGCACCATCGAAAGAAGCTCAGAATGCGTTTGAAGAACTGGATGATGATATTCCGTTTTGAATCCTGTCCATCCCCGTAATACGCTTCGCTCCTTACGGGCTACAGCTAGTAGTCCGGACGGAGGTGAAGCCTTCCTCCGCGAGCGTAATGGTTATTTGAAAATATAATTCTTTGTTTAATATCGTCATTCCTGTAATGCGCTTCGCTCCTTACGGCTACTAGCCACTGGCTTCTTCTGGGTATATACTCATTCTGAGACCATTAACAAGATAGGGATATATCTTATGCCTAACGCGATAGAAACAAATCAGAAAACCGCTGAAATATTCAGGCACAGCTGGGGCTGGATGCTGGGGATTGGTATCTTATTAGTCATTCTCGGCACCATTGGCCTGGGTATGGCCGTTGGCTTGACAATTATCAGCATGATTTTCTTTGGTGTCTTATTAATCATAGCGGGTGTTGTTCATGCCGCTGATGTCTTCAGGCATAGAGGTTGGAGAGGTGCGGCCTGGCAGGCGCTGATTGGCGCTTTATATATTATTGGCGGCATTGTCGTTATTTATGATCCGATACTGGCGTCTACGATTCTGACTGCTGTTTTGGCTGTCGCATTAATTATTATTGGGCTCATCCGCCTCATGATGGCTATCTTGTTCAAGGACATAAAAGGCTGGGGCTGGGTATTTCTTGCAGGTCTGGCAGCCCTTGTTCTGGGGATATTGATTTTGGTGCAATGGCCAGTCAGCGGATTGTGGTTTATTGGTTTGTTTATAGCCATTGAGATCATGATCACAGGTTGGACCTATATTCTGATGGGCTTGGCCATGAGAACAGCCTGATCAGATGAAGAACGTTAAAAGATTGCAATTTTACCTCAATTGAATACAATGTCAGCTGGTTATCAAGTTTTATGTAAATGAGTCCAGCTGAATCAAAAGACAAAGCACTGGATATAATCGGCTGGCTATCAGCCCTGATTATTCCCGCCATTCTTCTGCAGTTGCTAAAACAATCCACTCTGAATTGGGCTTGTATCAATTTTACGGTGATTTTTGCAGCGGCGCTTATCATGTGGATCTTTCGCCTGGTTCCTGAGTATGCCCCGGCAGTTTTTGTCATCCTGGCCACCATGCTGCTCGGTCTGGCCCCGCAGCCTGTGTTGTTATCCGGTTTCAGTTCCGATAGTTTTTTTCTGGCTCTCAGTGTTTTCGGCATAGGCACTGTGATCATTAAATCACGCTTGTTTTATCGTTTGTCGCTGCTGACCCTCAATCATCTGCCTAAAAATCAATGGCTGCTGCAAATAGTTGTCTTTGCTATCGGGGCATTAATGACGCCCGTGATGACCGCACAAAGCTCAAGAGTGGCCTTAATCGCTCCATTGCTGGAAGACATGCGAAAAACCGCCGGCTTTAAACCCAACAGCGTTGCTGCCAATGCCCTGGCCTGTGCTGCTTTTAATGGATGCATTCTGCTGTCAGTTATCTTTCTGACCGGCAAATCGAGTAATTTTGTGTTGTATGGCATGCTCTCGGAGCAAACACAATGGGAGTATAGTTGGTTTAACTGGTTTATTGCCGCAGCCGTGCCCGGCAGTTTTTTAATCATCAGCTTTTTTCTAATGATGTCATGGACCTTTCGCAGTCGGGAACCTATGAACGTCAACCTGTTTTCAATACATCGCGAACTCTATCGTCTGGGATCTTTAAGTGCTACTGAGTGGGCCGCCATTATCAGTATCCTGGCCTTGCTAGCAGGCCTTATCTCTTCATCCTGGCATCAAATACCCACAGCATGGATAAGTTTTGCTATTTTCTTTATTTTATTAACCTCGGGCACTATTAATAAATATGATTTTAAAAATGGCATCAACTGGCCCTTTTTATTCTATCTGGGCGCGATTATAGGCATCATGCGCTGTGTGCAGGAAATAGGCATAGACAGCTGGATTATCGATAATTTTACCTGCCTGACGAATATTGCCGAGGATAATGTTCTCTGGTTTATCGTTCTGATTTATGGCTTGAGCTGGGTTGGTGGCTTTTTATTCGGTACAATGGCCGCACCTGCTTTATTGTTTACGGTTTTTCTACCGATTGCACACCATGCGGTTTTAAGTTCGTGGCTGGTGGCCTTTATTATCCTGATGGCCACCGAAGCCTGGGTATTCCCTTATCAATCCAGCTATTATATCTGCTATGAAGAAACACTGGAAACTAAAAAAGCTTATAATCTGCAACCGACACTGATTCTCAATGCCTGCTTTGTTATTCTAAGGCTTGTTGCTATTTTAATCAGCATTCCCTTATGGCGGAGAATGGGTGTCTTATGAAAACAAAGTCCTTGACACCCGTGATGACCGGAATTTTTCTCGTACTTGTTTTTTCTTTCCTGGGTTATCAGCGAGTGCACAAACCCCGGGTATTTGTCCTGCATAGCTATGATAAAAAAATGCCCTGGGTTGAGCGCATCAATCAGGGTATTTCTCAGGTTTTCAAAGATAAAGCATATATCAGTCTTCGCTATTTTTATATGGACACTAAAAACCGTGATTCAAAGCCCTATTTAAACCGCATCAGCAAGGCCGCGCTTGCAGCCATTTATGCCTGGAAACCGGATATACTGATAGCCTGTGATAGCGACGCACAAAACCTGGTCAATAAATATTTTTCAAAATCTGAAAACATCAAAATTATCTTAACAGGGGTGACCGATAGCAGGCAATTGCCGGCGTATGAGAAATCCAAGCACATCACCGCCATCACTGAAGAAATTCCAGTGATTGCTGTGCGTGAAATTTTATCACTTATCTTCCGCCAACAAAGACGTATTTATTATTTATCTGACGATTCCAGCACCTCGAAAACACTTGAAAAAAACATGCTCGATCAAAACTGGGGCTCTTATGATCTGATCAAGCATATGCGGGTAAAAACCTTCAAGGAATGGCAAGCTGCCGTTCGGGATGCGGGCAAAAACGCGGATATTTTATTGGTTTCAGTTTACAACTCCATCAAGGACGGCAAGCGCCATGTGAGCCCCGCAAAACTGGTTTCATGGATGAATGATAACAGCCCTATCCCCGTGGTTGGGGTCTATGAATCCTTTATTCTTGACGGCGGCAAGATAGCCATCGCTATTTCCAGCATTGAGCAGGGCTACTCGGCAGCCTGGATGGCTTTTAACCTTATTGAGAACAAGCTGTCAATGACGGACATTCCTTTGATGCATGGCAAAACTTTTTCGCTGTTTATTGATAAAAACAAATTACAGAAAAGCTTTCCCAGAGCGCAAGTTCCTGTCATTCTGGATGCCTTCTCCAGAGCAAACAAACAATTGAATACGATGCCTAATACGGTGGATATGTGAGAAATACCGATCGGGTACTAGCCGTTTCCATTTAATTTTGACCGATTGCGTCATACAGAAGATTATTTCAAAGCATCCGAGCCGCGCGTGTTAACAAGCAAAACCTTGTTTAAATTTCCGCTTCCTAACGGTCGCGGCTCGGCTTAACCAGTCAAAATAGAAATAGTACTAGTCGCTAAAATGGGAGCGGCTGAATGCCACGCGTTGTTGAATGGTTTCTTTCCCCTGCTGTTCGTCTTGGCGCGCCTCAATGGCTCGATACCTGTGTAAAACCCCTTCTTTGTTGGCAATTTGAATATTTAAGCCGGGTCTTGCATTTAATTCCAACATCATTGGACCATGTTCTTTATCAAGAACGATATCAACACCCAGGTATCCCAAGCCGGTTAACTCATAACAACTGGCAGCTATCTCAAGAATCTGCTGCCAATAAGGCACATCAATACCTACGATGGAGTTCAAGGTATCAGGATGGTAATCAATCAGATCATTTTGGAAAACACCGCCCAGGGTTTTACCGGTTTGCAAACTGATGCCAGCACCGATCGCGCCTTGATGCAAATTGGCTTTGCCGCCAGAGTGCCTGGTCGGCAATCTGACCATGCACATGGCCGGGTAACCGAGCAGACAAATGACGCGTATATCAGGAACGCCTTCGTAGCTGACCTCGGAAAATACCGGATCCACAATCACCCTTTTTTCAATAATGGCATAATCAGAATAGCCCCCCAGACTGAAAGCACCGGACAGTAAACAGGAAAGATGATAATTCATTTCCTGATCACTCATAAGCCGGCCGTTGATCAGGCGGTATCGACCCAAAACCCGATCGGTCACCACCAATATGCCATCGCCGCCAGCGCCTCTGGCTGGTTTCACTACAAAATCCTTGTATTTCTCTAATCGCTTCTGAATGCTGAGCACTTCATGTTCAGTGCTTATCAACTCAAACAAGGGCGGAACGGATATACCTTTATCCAGGGCCAGTTTTTTGGTTTTGAATTTATCATCGACCAAAGGGTATAAATGCCTTGGATTATAACGCAGTACAAAATCACTGTTGCGCTGATTGATGCTGAGAATGCCCAGCTTTTTCAAGCGGCGATAAATACTCAGCATGGTTTATATGTCCTTGGCCAGCGCTTTAAAGCGGATGAGTTCAAAAAAACGATAACCGCGATATTGGCCAAACCATAAAATAAACGCCAGCAATACCAGTAGCAGCTCTGGAAATGCAAAAACAAGGTATTGGAGGGGGGGGTAACTCATAGCCCAGTAGCAGATAACTGCAGCGATTAAACCGCCAACACCTGATTTTATGGCTTCATAAGCACCACGCTCATCCCATGTAATACACATACGCTCAATGGTCATTGTTAAGATTATCATCGGGAACAAAGCCACAGACAAGCCCGATTCCAAGCCTAGATTCTGGCCCATTACCGAAATAAAGATCATCAGCAAAATGACCGTTGTCAATATCGCCGCCAGTCTGGGTACCAATAATAAACGCAGCTGATCAAGATAAAACCTGACAAGCAAACCTGCAGACACAATAAAGGTAAATAAGGCAATACCCCAGATAACATGGGTCTCTCTAAAAGCCAGGGCAATGAGAACGGGCATAAACGTGCCAAAGGTACTTAAACCAATAAAATTTCTCAACAATAAAATAATAAAAGCGCCAATAGGAACGGTCAGTAATATTTTATAGGTTTCCTGGACGTTAACAGGCAATTGCAGCAAAGAAAAACGCAGCAACTGGGAGTCTGTTTCCAAGGCCCGCGCCTTGGCGATGGTTAAAGCGTTTATTGGCGTTGGAGAAACGGTCAAAACAAATTTTGACTGTTTGCCGCCACTGACTTCAAAAACAGGATCACTGCCGTATTGCCAGACAAGAAAATTTTTCGGCAGCCCCTTGCTTCCGGTTTGCGGATTGATGTAAGACCATTCTTTGCCATTATAAACCGCCAGAAACAGCTTGAAATCTGCCTTGCTTTGACGGGTTAAATAAATCCCTTTCACGGGCATCGCCGGAATGCTGGCCTGATTTAAAATGACAAGCGCCGCATTGATGATTGCCTCTTCAGTAAACTCAGAGCCTACAAGAATTTTTGCATTACCCTCTTTCTTGTTTAATGCTTTTATTGTTCCCTGGGCAAAGGTCACAATATCCGCTGAGATTTCCCTGGCTTGTTGTGTAATAGTATCTGCTGCTGACTTTTTACTTTCTTCAAGGGCCTGTGGCTTTGCCTTAACTGCCGGGGGTTTTCCCAAGGCCGACTCAGCGCTGTCTGTGGAAAGAAAAATGGCTCGGTAATATAGAGACTGCGAGCCGCTGCTGCGCCTTATGGACCAAACCGTTTGACGATTATTGCCATTAAGACTGGTCGTCACACCGTAATTTCTGGATACAAAATACTCATCAAGAATGGCAAAATAAGGTGGCAGGTAAGGAATTGTAAAACTTGCCTTAATCGGTGTATCAGGCTGGGCTATAAAACGAAGATTAGCCTCAACCGTCCAGCTGTTAATCGTTTCGGTTTCAGTCAAGGGAACACCGAGGAACATATACCGATAGGAAAAAATGCTCAAGCCTATAATAAAAAGTGCTATGATAAGGCCATAGACATGGCGTTTATTGCTTTTCATTATTCGACTACTGCCTTGGAAGCTGTTGAAAGATACGTTTGTGAAGGATCGATAATACCGCCAAATTCAATAATAGCATCTCGTCCCAATAATAAAGGATAAAGAAAATGCTTGCGATTGGTCAGATTCACTCTGATGCTCCGGGTTTCCTTTCCAAGCTTAATGGTCATTGCTACAACCGGTCGCTTGATGGGCCCTTCATCCAGAATCGTTTTTTTTCTTTCACCAGCCCGTTTCTTAATCTTCACCAGACCCAAATATTTTTTTTGAAAAACAACGGGGCCTTTTTTTGTTGGCACAGTGAAGCGTATATATGGCACGCCATCGATTTCAAGATCATGAATATCCACAGCATTCAGTGAAGCAGACTTTGCTCCGGTGTCCAGCTTGGCGGCAAATGTTATGTTATTATCAACCAGCGTTGCTTTTTCAATATAGCCATACACGGTTTTATTATCATCGGCCATAGCATTCCCCGCAAATAATGACATGACGAAACAGAGAGCGACTATTTTCTTCATCAGATCCCCTTTTTTAACAGAATTTCATATCCTACCAGCTTTATAATCTCTCGGACAGAGGGAGATAATAAGGATATGGGCTAATTCAATAAATAAATTTCATTTCTCCCACTGCCCGCTTGAAAACAGAGCTGATCATATTCTTGTGGGACAAAAAAGAGACTGTCTGTTGCAAATAGGATGGATTTTATTAGATGCGCATTAAAAAAAACTAGGTATTTTTCGATCTTGTTGTTAAAATCGACGATGGAGCAAGGGATCTGATCTGTTTTAAATCAAAATGAAAACATTATTGACATAGGCTCTTTAAAACAATATAATCGCATCAATCTTAGCTAATAGCCTGCGATGATGACTGACACCCTTGATGGTAAACCTGTTTTAACATCTACAAAACTTTGTTTTTTGCTGGCTATCGCCGGTCGTTTGGATGCCTTGTCCGAACTCAGCAGACCCACTCGCAATTCGCTCGGGTTGTTTGCTAAAAAAGCCAATGAATCTAAAACCATTTATTATCCCTTTGCAATCCTGGACGGTGTAAACCTATCGTATAATATGTTCAAATATTATTTCGATGCCGTTGTCGCTGATAATAATATCGATTTACATAATGTCATGATGACCCCTGGGGGCATTGCAGCCATTACTGCTGAATCTTTATTTATTATTAGTTTTTCTTTGCTTGCCTGTCATTTTGATGGCAAAGAAACCGATAAAATAAAAATTGATGGCGAAGAAACCGATAAAGTAAAAAAATTCTTTGTAAAAGCCTGGCCTTATCTCAGAGATATCATGAAAACCTTGAAAAACAGCTATAAGGGTTTTCGTTCCACGCTTAAAGTCGCAGGGATGCTTGGTGGGCAAGATCTGTTTAACCTGCTTTTTCCCGCCGGATTGATTATTAGCATTCTAGCAGCTGCAAATCGTTTCTGGTTACGCCACATAGAAACCAGACGTAAAGATCAAATGGACGCCATTAAGTTTTTATTAAAAGAAATTAAAGCACTGGAAGAATTAGGCGATGATTCGAAGGAAAATTATCAGAATCAAATTATGCGCCAAAGTCAATCCGAACGATTGCGAAATGCAGCATTTGTTGCAAAAGCCATTAATGCCGTTACCGACAGCTTGTATTATTATATTGGTATGCTGACACTGGCCGGTTTAACATCTGCCGCTTTATGGCCTTTAATGGCCGTCTGTCTCATTTATTCCATCAGTTGCATCGCCACAAGGCTCTATGAAGAATATTTTTTCCAGCAAAAGCTGATAAAAAAACAGGTCGAATGCGAATTACACCTCATTGGCAAACGTCTTAACACGGCATACAAAGCGCTTTTAGAGGCTAGCAAAGACGATTACCAAAAACTGTTAAATGAATATGCTGATGTAAGCGAGGAGTTCAATCAAAAACGACAGGAACTTTACAGCTTTTCAAAAACCAGCTACAAGGAAGCCTTTTTAATCGGATTAAGCCAGGGATTGTATGCGCACGGCACGTTGTCTTGTGCTTTGTTTATTGTCAGCATGGTGTTGCTTTTATTCACTACTACAGTCTTTCCCCCGGCATTACTGATTACCGGTGTGGTGAGCGGTTTGGCTTTAATGGCAGCCTTTGTATCGCGCTCTTTAATCCTTAACTGGAGACATCGCCGCGATCAAAAGGCACGGTTATCAGAAGAACGGCCTTATAAGCAGTTAGAAGATATTAACCAGGCACTGCAATCAACAACTGATGATAATAATATTAAGCTGCCCAGCCAGGAAGTCTTTGAAAATGCCTTGCAAGATGGCCTTCAGGTTGAATCCGCTCTTCAAACAAATATTCAAGACTGGCTGGAGGTTGTACGTTCCTTTTTCTCTGGGCTAGGCAAAGGACAAAAAACTACCGATTTTGTGTTCAATTTTTTGATGGAGGCCGATGATAAAGGGCATTATCATGACACCCCCGTGATGTTCGGGTTAATGGCAGCCATCTGTGTGACTTTTAGTATAACACGAGCCATCAGGGCCTTGGCAAAAGGAATCGGACGTTCCGATTTGAATACAACCGCCCCTCCCCCTGCTACTGAAAATGATAATGATAATGATAATGATAATGATGCTAACGATGACCTCCAACCCTCCCCAAAACCGCTTTCAAGCCAGTTAACCAAGACCAACAACAACCTGCACAGAAACCGCTCCTTTGCTTCAGTTGTCGGTTTGTTTGGAAAAAAAGATTCTAATCGCATTCAGTACCCGGAAGAAAAAAAATCAGAGACAACAATAATGACACTAAGAACCTCTAGTGACATGCCTTAGGCCTGGTTACCCTTTAGCTAACCAGCGATCCAGGGCATTGGCGAAGGCGGTTTTTTCCTTGTTGCCCAATACGGATGGTCCTCCAATATTTTCACCGCTGCCTCGGACTTGCTCCATAAAATTGCGCATGCCCAAACGTTGGCGAATATCATTTTCCGTATACATTTGTCCGCGCGGGTTTAAAGCCAGGCCTTTATTGTTGATAACATCGGCAGCCAGCGGTATATCCGCTGTGATGACCAGATCATCAGACTGCATATGAGAGACGATATAACGATCGGCTGAATCAAAACCTTTTTCCACTTTGACGGTTTTAATAAAAGAAGAAGGCGGCGTGTTTATATGGCTGTTTGCGACAAGTATTGTCTCGGTTTTTGTTCTTTTGGCCGCACGGAAAATGATTTCTTTAATATCCTTAGGACAGGCATCTGCATCAACCCATATCATATTTATTCACTTTTTAGTAATTGACTGAAATAACGATTATAAATCTTTATATACGTTCCATCCGCTTCAATAGCCATTAAAGCCTGATTTATTTTTTTAATCAGATCCTGCTGATTTTTTGTGGTCATTATCCCATAACCCATACCCACTTTATAGTGTTCTCCGATTAAATGGAGAACTTCGTTATTTGCAGCGACCCAATATTTTGCAGATCCTTCATCCATAAAAGCCGCATCCACTTTACCCTCTATCAAGGCATCAACCACATTGACTGAGGTCTTAAATTCAATAACATTTACTTGATCATTGAACATTTTTTTCGTCAATGGCCTGTACAGACTCCCTTTAAGAACACCCACACGCTGCCCTTTAAGATCACTTATAAGCGCATATTTTTTTGTGGCAAAAAAATGCCCATAACTGGCCAGATAAGGAAGGCTGAAAATATAAGTCTTCTTTCTTGCAGGCGTGATGGTGAGTGCACCCATGGCCAAATCTATTTGCCCCTGGGAGAGCATGGTAAAAAGCTCCGATAAGGTCCCGGAGACAAAATGACATTCCATGTTTATTCTTTGACAGATGCTGGTCATGATATCTATATCAAAACCAAAAAAATGCCCTTCTTTATCAGCCGCCACTTCAAAAGGAGGATTATAAGGCAGGACCCCTATGGTGACTGAAGAATAGCTCACTGAAGTCAGACTTAACAGAAAAGCAAGCAGCAATACACGCATTCTTAAAATTCCTTGTCAGTAGCAAAACTTTCTCTTTAAATATAGACCATTTTTATTTCATTACAGCAAAATACCCTACCATAGCGAGTATGGTACGCATGAAAGATTCCTTGCAAATGTGTCAAAGCATGCTAATCTCTTCGAAAGGAGCTTTCAGTTAATAATAATTAACCCAAACCGGAGATCTTCTATGCGCGCTACCCTGGCTATTATTTTAAGCTTCATTCCTTTACAATTGCTGGCTGATACGGTGTTCCCAGAAGGTTGCAGCGGCGTTCCCCTTGAGGAAAAAGCAGCCGTTTTAAAGGCAAAAAAACCAAGTCTTTTTATGATTTATAATCAGGGGGACAAGGATTTATGGATTACCCATCCTGTACAAAACCCTGGTGCCAGTGCCGGCTGGACAACCAAACTGGAACCTGATCATTGGTCTGCTTTGACCATCAGCAAGAATTTTGCATTAAGTTGTGTCGAATCAGCCCCGGGTCATGAGCAGGAAATTGCCTGCTTTGATGCTATTGAAGTGTGTCAATATAAAAAAGCCGGGTTTCCAAAAGACACACAAGCGGGTTATTGGGTCGGTGAAAACCTGCCTCTGAAAAAATTAATTGCCCATGTAGAAAAACGCGGGTTTCAATTACCGGCAGATACTGAGTAAATATTAAACTAATACTAACAATCAATATAAGTGAATCACAGTGAGTAAAAAAGATAAAGACCCTTATTTAAAAAGGGAACAGGAAAAATACGAGGATCCCATTCCCAGCAGGGAATACATTATGCAGGTGATGGATGAAGCCGGTCGCCCCCTTTCGGGCAACCAGCTTATCAAGAAATTGGATATCAGCCAGGAAAGCAAGCAGGAAGCGCTTGGTTTTCGTTTAAAAGCGATGCTTCGTGATAATCAAATCATGCAGGATCGCCGCGGTAGATACTGCTTGTTAAAGCGGATCAATTTACAACGCGGAACCATTCAAGGCCATCCGGATGGTTTTGGTTTTTTTGTTCCTGATGACGGCAGCCAGGACATGTTTATTTCTGCCCGGGAAATGCGCACGGTCATGCATGGCGATAAAGTGCTTGCCTATCAGACCGGTGTCGACCGCCGAGGCAGGCCAGAGGGCAAAATCCATGAAATCATCGAACATGCGCATGCCACGGTAGTAGGTCGCTTCTTTACGGAGCATGGTGTAGCGACAGTCATGCCGGACTCCAAACGCCTGACCCAGGATATTTCCGTGCCTCAGGAATTTACCAACCAGGCCAAAAACGGTCAGATTGTATTGGTTGAAATGATTACTTATCCAAGCAAGCGAAGTCAGGCCATTGGAAAAGTCATTCATATTCTTGGCGATCATATGGCGCCGGGCATGGAAATCCAAGTGGCTATCCACGCGCATGCCATACCCAATGAATGGCCGGAAGATGCCGCCATTGAAGTAGCAAAAATTCCTCAACAGGTCAGTGAAGATCAATTGAAGGGCCGAACTGATCTAAGAAACCTGCCCTTTGTCACCATCGATGGCGAAGATGCAAAGGACTTTGATGATGCCGTCTACTGTTATCAAAAAGACAAGGGCGGTTTTCAATTGTATGTGGCGATTGCTGATGTCAGTGAATACGTGCCGGTCGGCTCACCCCTTGATCAGGAAGCTGCCAGACGCGGTAATTCCGTTTATTTTCCTGGCAAAGTAGTGCCCATGTTACCTGAGGCTTTGTCTAATGGTATTTGTTCTCTTAATCCCAAAGTCGACAGGCTCTGTATGGTGGCTGAACTATCCATCACCGACAAGGGTAAGATTTCCCGTTCCCGTTTTTATCGCGGCGTGATTCATTCGCATGCAAGACTGACTTATACCCAGGTCGGTGACTGGCTCGAAGAAGGCAAAACCGATGAAAAGCACCAATCCCTCTGGCCCAGCATACAATCAATTTACAGCTTGTATCAAACACTGGTTGAAACACGACGACTACGCGGCGCCATGGATTTTGATACCACAGAAACAAAAATTGAATTTGATGAAAACAAAAAAATCAAATGCATTGTTCCTGTCGTTCGCAACGATGCACACAAGCTCATCGAAGAATGCATGCTGGCTGCCAATGTCGCCACCGCACGCTTTTTGGAAAAAGCCGAAATACCCACCCTTTATCGGGTTCATGAAGCGCCGGATGAAGATAAAATTAAAGCCCTGCGTGAGTTTCTTGGTGAATTGGGCTTGCAATTAGGCGGCGGTAAAAAGCCACAGCCCAAGGATTTTCAAAAAACCTTGCTGAAAGCGATAGGGCGGCCGGATCAGCATCTCATAGAAACGGTGATGTTGCGCTCCATGAAGCAGGCGCAATATGTCGAAGCCAACGAGGGGCATTTTGGATTGGCTTATTCAGCCTATACTCATTTCACCTCACCCATACGTCGATACCCTGACTTATTGATTCATCGCGCCATTGGTCATTTAGTAGACAATCAGCCGGTGGGTAAATTTGATTATAACCATGATGATGTCAGCCGTCTTGGCAAGCATTGTTCAATGACCGAGCGCCGTGCTGACGAAGCCACTCGTGAGGTGGTTTCCTGGCTTAAATGTGAATACATGCAGGATAAATTGGGACAAGTATTTAATGGCCGCATCTCTGCTGTGACCAGTTTTGGTATTTTTGTGGAACTGGAAGATATTTATGTCGAAGGGCTGGTCCATGTCACCTCGCTGAGAAATGACTATTACACCTTTGACGCCGTTAAACACCGCCTTGTGGGCAATCGTACCGGTCAGGTGTATCATCTTGGCGATAAAATGACGGTACTCGTGGCCCGGGTTGACCTGGATGAGCGTAAAATAGATTTTGAACCCGCAGAAGATGAGGATGCAGATGAGTGAGCTTTTTGTCTATGGCTTGCATGCTGTATCTGCATCAGTCAGCAACAGCAATCGGGAAATTAAGAAGCTGTATGTGAATAAAGAACGGATGGATCAACGCATCCAAACGATCCTGGATAAAGCGGGTGAAAGGCGCATTGGTATCGAAAAACTGGGTGCCAAACAAATGGAACAGCGGTTTCCTGATTATACTCATCAGGGCATCGTTGCCAGTGTGGCTCCCCTGCCCCAATACAATGAAGCCGATCTGCTGAGTCTCCTGGAAGACAGCAAAAAACCGGCTTTGATTTTGATTCTTGACGGGATTACCGACCCACATAATCTTGGTGCCTGTTTGCGTACGGCTGATGCGAGCGGCGTCGATTTTGTCATCATCCCAAAGGATAAAAATGTCGGCCTCACCCCGGTGGTCAGCAAAGTGGCTTGCGGTGCGGCAGAAAACATCCCTCTAGTCATAGTCACTAACCTGGTCAGATCGATGGAAATTATCAAAGAGCAGGGCGTGTGGATTTATGGTGCTGCAGGCGAGGCTGACGCGTCACTTTATCAATTGAATTGCCAAGATACGATAGCTATTGTAATGGGTGCAGAAGGAAAGGGCCTCAGGCGTTTAACCAGAGAGCATTGTGACGGTTTGTTCTCTTTGCCCATGCTTGGTGCAGTGGACAGCCTGAACGTCTCTGTAGCGACAGGTGTAAGCTTGTATGAAGTTGTTCGTCAAAGACAAAAGGAAAGCAAATGACTGACTTGAAAATAAAAGCTGCCAAGGCAGCACTGGATTTTATAGATGATGACATGGTCGTTGGTGTAGGTACTGGCTCGACCGTTAATTACTTCATTGAAGAATTAAAAAGCATCAAACATCGGATCGATGGCTGTGTAGCAAGCTCAAAAGCCACGGAAACCCTCTTGCGAGACGCAGGGATCCCGGTTTTAGATTTAAATGCAGTGAACGATCTGGCGCTATATATTGACGGTGCTGATGAAGTCAATAAACATGGGGAGATGGTGAAAGGCGGCGGTGGTGCCTTAACCCGTGAAAAAATCATTGCCAATGTGGCAAGGCAATTTATCTGTATCGTTGATGAATCTAAAGTCGTCAATCGTTTAGGCGAATTTCCGGTAGCCGTCGAAGTCATCCCTATGGCCCGCAGTTTTGTGGCCAGACAACTGGTCAGACTGGGTGGCGATCCGGAGTATCGAGAAGGTTTTGTCACGGACAATGGCAACATCATTCTTGACGTGTTCAACCTGACGATTAATACCCCGATATCACTTGAAGACAGCATTAATACCATTCCTGGTGTGGTTGATAATGGCATTTTTGCCAATCGCACAGCTGATAAAGTGTTAGTGGGCCGTGCTGATGGCGTGAATCGTTTAAAGTAAAATGACTACCTCATCAACATTAAATTGTGAAATAATTGTAGCCCGGTTGCTTGCAACCGGGGTTAAGAATATTGCTCATAGCCATTTATCCGATACACTTAAAAGGTATGAGCAATATTCTTAACCCCGGCAATGATGTTGAAAGAAGCTTTTTAGATTAAATGTAGCAAATCAGTTTAAAATAAAATCGGGTGAAAATCATCTGTTCACAGCACCCTGATAGACAACTCAAGACTAAACTCAGCCACCGGTTCATCCAGTTGTGGATAGTCCGTATAGGCTTTGACTGTAATCGCTTTATTAATCCTTTTTCCGCTGGCTTTAGAAGTTTCTATCATTTCTTTTACTGCATCACCCATAAGGCTCACAAAATACACATCCGATTCGGGGCGTTTTAGAAATTGTGCCTGGAAGGATTTAAAAACCAGAGATATTTTACAGTTTTGCTTATCTGCATGATAAAAGCCATGCAAACCACCAGCGATATCGGCACCAACGGCAAGCGATCCGAAATACATCGAACCCAGGTGGTTTCTGCTTCTTCTTGTCAGTGGCAATTTGACGATAATCTCGCGGGAGTCGAGTTTAATTAAGCGGGGTTTAAGATAACCAATCAATGCTACTTTGAAAAAACCAAAGTACCACAGAAAAAACTTAAACCGGCGCAAGGATTTCACACCGTATCCTCAGGGCTTATCTTAAGATGGGATTTCACTTCTTTGACACCGCGAATAGCTGTAGCCCGTTTGATAATGGCGGAAATGGATTTGCTTTGCCCTACTTTGCCTGACAAGGTCACAACACCATTTTCTGTTGTTGCATTGATACCCACCAACGGGATGGATTCATCATCCAGAACCTTGGCTTTCAATACAGCAGCTTCTACCTTTGCTGTAATATAGGCGTCTGTAAAAATGGTATTAACCCTTTCAATATCCAGATTCTCACTGTTAATTTCTTTCACACCAGAGGTTTTATTGACCAGCCTCAAGGCTTCAACGTAAGCCTTTTTATCGTTGACATGCCCATCGAGTGTCACAATGCCTTTTTCTGTGACCACAGAAATTTTAAACGGGTTCAATTGTTTGCTCTCCGTAAATTTTGCGGTGATCTTTGTAGTGATCATAGTGTCACTCAAATTTTGCTCGATGGTTTTCAAGTCGCCGGCTTTCGCTTGCGTGATGCATACCACTAGAAATATCGACAGGATAAATTGTAATCGATGAAACATTGTCAGCCCCGTACTTAATTATCATTCGTTTGATTATCCTACACAATTGATGACCAGTGAAAGGGTTTTGATGAAATTTACACAATTTCAACAAAAATTAAAATCTGCAGCAATGGGGTGCAACTCTCATATATGCCATGTCGTCCGATATAACAACGACAGTTTTTTTTCCTATGTGAGCGTTGTACCCTTGCATAGTTTAATGAGGGTCTTGACCATCGCCCCGTAATACGCTCCGCTCCTTACGGGCTACGGCGACGGGTAGGTAGCCCGTAAGGAGCGCAGCGTATTACGGGAGCGATGTTAACAGGAAATCAATGACCAGATGACTGCACAGCGCAGGTGCATAGGCGGGGGCGTCATGGTCTATATGAGAGTTACACCCACATCCGAGCCCAAAGTTGCTCAAAGCCATGGTATATGATAACGTACTGATTAAATTCAAGGCTAAATTGCTACGGACAGCATTTATTTATGCAAAATAATACCATTACATTCCAGTTAGCAACGCATTTTTTATCAAGAACCGCACTGCGTATTGAATCTCTACTTGATATTATCAAACAGGCATGCAGCGAGTCACATCCTGCAATCCATCGATATGCATTAAAAAATCTGATTGAAATTATTGAGTTGATTGAAAAACCCGAGTTGAAAAGTCGCTTTCTCAAGGAGCTCATGCGTATTGAATATGTGCTCTCCAGGGCGAAGACAACCATTAATGCTGACCTGATTGAAAAACTCTCAAAGCAAATATATATGTTAAGCAATGTATCGGGATTATTTGGCCAGTCGATCAATGATTCCTTGTTCTTAAAATCGATAAGACAGATATACCATGTAAACTCCAAGGATTGCGAGTTTAACTCACCGCAGCTATTAATGTGGCTGGATTTACCTGTTGAGAAACGTCAGAAAGAATTTCAAAGCTGGTTAGAAACGTTAAGCGATCTTCAGTTAACCGTAGATCTCTATCTGTCACTACTGAGGGAAACCACGTATTATACCCGTATTACCACTGAAAATGGTTTTTATCAATACAGTTTACCGCCCAAGGTCACCTGTCATTTAATTGGATGCAAATTAGATAAGTCTCATCAATTGATGCCTCGACTACAAGTGGGTTATCATGGTTTAACGATAAGATTATTTGATTTGTTCAGTCTGAAAGAAGCCAAGTCATCATCCATCGAGATGGATCTTGCGATTTGTCAGCTCTGATGCGTTTAAAAATAATTCTATTATTCGATGATTGGCTTTTGGAAAAGACAAGTGCGCAAGAGCATCCTGCCTGACCCATTGCATTGCCAATTGATTTTCAAGACAGCAGGCTTTTCCAGAATAATCAGTGACCTTATATACGTATAAATCAACCGTTTTATCGCTATAACAATGATTTACTCTGCCTAAAAAAATGGATTGATGTATTAACAAATCCACTTCTTCTTTAATTTCTCTGATCAAGGCCGCTTCCGGTGTTTCGCCCACTTCCACTTTTCCACCGGGAAACTCCCAGTACCCGCCGTGCGTTTGATCCGGTGAGCGCTGGGTGACTAAAAGTTCTCCTTTAACATTGCTGATAATGGCTACAGCCACTTTCACGCAAGATTTCCGTGGCAGTTTTTATATTTTTTAGAGGAGCCACAGGGGCAAGGATCATTACGCCCTACTTTCTTTTCCTGTCTTTTGAAAGTCTGGCCTTCAGACGCTTGCGGCTCGTCATTCATTTCATCATGCGCATATTGCATATCAAGAATGTTATCGGCACGGCGCTGCTCTTCGATGGCATTGACATCTTCTTCCGATTGAACCTCAACCGATGACAACAGACGAATCACATCGTATTTAATGCTATCTAACATCTGAGTAAATAAAGTGAAGGCTTCGCGCTTATACTCCTGCTTCGGATCTTTTTGCGCGTAACCACGTAAGTGGATACCCTGGCGCAGATGATCCATGGAAGCAAGATGTTCTCGCCATTGATTATCCAGTGTCTGCAATAGCACAGACTTTTCAAATTGCGCCATCACCTCGCGACTGGCCTGATTTTCCTTGTCCTGATAATGTCTGGCAGCTAGCTGAGTTATTTTGTCTTTGATTTGATCAGGCTGGATGCTGTGATCTTCTTCAATCCATTGATGAGCCGGTGCATTGATCTGAAATTCATCGGCAAGCACTACAGTCAGGCCCTGGGCATCCCATTGATCTTCAAGGCTATTGGGTGGTATATAAGTATCTACCAGATTTTCGATGACTTCCCCGCGAATTTGCTGAATGTATTCCTGAGGATCATCCATGTCCATTATCGTGGCGCGCTGTGTGTAAATCACCATACGTTGATCATTGGCGACATTATCATAATCAAGCAGTTGCTTTCTCACATCAAAATGATGGCCTTCCAGTTTTCGCTGAGCATTCTCAATGGCTTTGGTCACTAAATTGTGTTCAATAGGCTCGCCAGGCTTCATACCTAAACGTTTCATCATAGACGCGACACGTTCCGAGGCAAAAATACGCATTAAATTATCGTCCAGTGACAGATAAAACCGCGTGCTGCCTGGATCGCCCTGGCGCCCGGAACGACCACGAAGCTGATTGTCAATCCGTCTTGATTCATGCCTCTCCGAACCAATAATTCTGAGTCCGCCCGCAGAAATGACGGTATCGTGACGTTTTTTCCAGTCTTCTTTAACCGCCTTTTTATCAGCATCGCTTGTGGTTTCAGGCATCTGCTCCTCTTCTGAGGCCAGACTTCCGCCTAACACGATATCCGTTCCCCGACCGGCCATATTCGTGGCAATGGTCACGCTGCCTGGTCGCCCGGCCTCGGCAATAATATGGGCTTCTTTCTCGTGGAATTTGGCATTAAGCACCTGATGTTTAATGTTAGCTTTTTTCAAAAAGCGACTGAGTAATTCAGAGGCCTCGATAGAAGCTGTACCTACAAGAACAGGTTGCTGCCGTTGAACACAGTCTTTAATATCTTCGATAATCGCCTGATATTTGTCTTCTATACTGATGTAAATCAAATCGGCTTCATCCCGGCGTACCATGGGTTTGTTGGTAGGAATGACAACCACTTCAAGGCTATAAATCTGCTGAAACTCATAAGCTTCCGTATCGGCAGTTCCTGTCATGCCTGACAATTTATTATATATACGGAAAAAATTCTGGAAGGTAATGGAAGCCAGTGTCTGGTTTTCACTTTGTATACTGACACCCTCTTTGGCCTCAACTGCCTGGTGCAAACCTTCTGACCAGCGACGGCCCGGCATGGTGCGTCCTGTATGCTCATCGACGATGACCACCTGATCATCTTTTACAATATAGTCCACATCACAATGAAACATGGCATGGGCTTTTAGTGCGGCATTCACATGATGCATGAGCATGATATTACTGGCATGATACAAGCTCTCGCCTGGATCCAGCAAATTTTGCTGAACAAGTAATTCTTCGATTTTCTGATGCCCGGCATCGGTAAGATGGGCCTGCTTTTGTTTTTCATCAACGGTGTAATGGCCGTCGTCGTCTTCTGTGAGCTGTTTTGTTAAATGAGGAATCAGTTTATTTACTTTAATATAAAGCTCAGAGCCGCTTTCAGCCGCGCCCGAAATAATTAAAGGGGTACGTGCTTCATCAATTAAAATGGAATCCACCTCATCCACAACAGCAAAATTCAATTCTCGTTGAACCTTCTCTTTTGAACTGAAAGCCATGTTGTCACGAAGATAGTCAAAGCCGAACTCGTTATTGGTTCCATACACGATATCTGCTGCATAAGCCTGTTGTTTTTCTTCATGGGACATATCCGGATAAATGACACCAACTGTTAAGCCGAGAAATTCATAGATAGGCTTCATCCATTCACTGTCCCGTCTTGCCAGGTAATCGTTGACGGTAACGATATGAACGCCTTTGCCGCTGATGGCATTCAGATAGGACGGCAAGGTACCGACCAGTGTTTTACCTTCACCGGTACGCATCTCAGCAATGTTGCCCTCATGAAGGACGATGCCGCCAATCATCTGCACATCAAAATGGCGCAGCCCCAGCGTTCTGACAGAAACTTCTCTGACCGTGGCAAATGCTTCCGCCAATAATTCGTCCAGGGTTTCGCCGTCTGCATAGCGGGCTTTGAAGTGATCAGTTTTGGCTGCAAGCTCAGCATCATTTAATGCTTTCAAATCGGCTTCAAAAGCATTGATCGCTGATACTGTGTTTTCCATTCGTCGTAATATTCGTTCATTTCGACTACCGAACATTTTTTTCATCAAGGTATTCAGCATGGTCAGGTTCTTCCTCTCGAGAATTCTTAAAATCAAAATCAGTTAATGTACTAGAAATTCATAAAAAATACCATGAAATATGGTTGACTGAGCGCAATTTACTGTTTTTATTTTTATAGGGGCCGTGCAAACTATATGCTAAGCGACTTCATTGGCTGTTTCTATGTCTTTCATCCATTGCAGGGCTGGCTTAAGGTTAGTTAAATGCTTTTCCTGAATCATTGCCATTAACAGGGTCTTCCATTCAATAGCCTTGGGCAAGCCGTGTGCAAAATTAAAGATGGGTTTGATGAGCAAACCAGGTTTTTCTCCTTGCTCAAAAGCTTGTAACATATAATCAAAATATACTTTTATAATAGCACTTCTTGAAGGAACTTGCTGAGTGCCGCTTAATAATTGATCAATTAATGCAATGGCGTAAGGGTTCTGGCAAGCCAGCCTGCCCAGCATCACCCCATCCAGCGTCTCAAGATGTGCAGCTATTTGTTCAAAACTGTTTATGTTGCCATTGACGACAACGGGCAATGCCGGAAATTCCTGTTTAATACGGTAGACAAACTCATAATTAATTGGTGGGATGGTTCTGTTTTGTTTAGGGTTAAGTCCTTTTAACCAGGCTTTTCGCGCATGCACAATCAGTTTATCGATACCGGCATCAACCAGCGTATGGACAAAGTCAGAGAAAAAGGCATAGCTGTCCTGCTTATCAATTCCAATACGGGTTTTAGCCGTCACAGGAATATTCACCGCGTCCTTCATTGCTTTGAGGCAATCGCTGACCAGCAAGGGCTCTGTCATAAGGCAGGCACCAAATCGCCCTGCCTGCACCTTGTCGCTTGGGCAGCCAAGATTCAAATTGACTTCATGATAACCCTGTAGTTCCGCTTTTTTTGCGCAAAGCGCCAGATGATGTTTATCAGAACCGCCTAACTGTAAAGCCACGGGCTGCTCAAAGGGATTAAACTGCAAGGCGCGCTGCGGGTTATGTTCAATAGCGCCAGTAGTTTGCATTTCTGTATATATTAAAGAAGATGGCGCCAGCAACCGCATAAACATACGAAAATGCGAATAGGACCAATCGATCATCGGCGCGATGGACAAGCTGGAAATAAGGCTGTTCTTAGTCATTTCTGAATCAGACCGTTTGAAGTACCGATATTATACACTGAAAAAGCCTAATGCGCTTAAAAATCGTCGTAATGACATGGACAGCCGGTGTGGCCTTCTATCATTTACGCTATACATTCGCATAACGTAGACGTATTCATGATTACTTCAATCCGATTATATTAACATAGCTTGCTATAAGCTGTGTTAATATAACCCAGTCAATCGAGGAGACTTAATGAAAAAACAACCGATATACCAAATTGATGCTTTCACTTCCGAGTTATTTGGTGGGAATCCAGCTGCAGTCTGCCCATTGAGTCATTGGTTAAGTGATGATCAAATGCAATCGATTGCCGCAGAAAACAATCTTTCTGAAACTGCTTTTATTCTTCCTGAAGACGAACAGTATCAGATTCGCTGGTTTACACCTAATACTGAAGTAGCGTTATGCGGTCATGCGACATTAGCAAGTGCTTTTGTTATTTTTGAATTCTTAGGTCATAAAAAAGAGCAGATTGTTTTTAATAGCAAAAGTGGTGAACTGCGAGTGAAGAAAAATTCCAGTTTATTACAGATGGATTTCCCAGCGCTGCCTTATACTAAAATACCCCCTTTACCCTCCTTGTTAAAGGCTATCAAAGTTCAGCCAGTGGAGGTGTACGAAAGTACCTTTGATTTGCTGATAATCCTTGAAAATGAGCGGGAAGTAAAAGAGGCCAGACCAGATTTACATGCGATTAGCGATCCTGAAAATCGTGGCGTAATTCTATCAGCACCAGCCACTCAGGCTGATGTGTACTCACGCTGTTTTTACCCTGGCTGTGATGTGCCTGAAGATCCGGTCACTGGATCTGCGCACTGTGTTATAGCGCCTTATTGGAGTAATCGTTTAGGTAAGAAACAAATTCATGCCATACAAGGATTGAAGCGAACAGGAGAATTGATGTGTGAAGTAGCCATGGAACGGGTTTTATTATCAGGCTCTTGCCAACTTTATTTACAAGGTCATATTTTTTTACCATAAAGCCTGATTGTTTTGGCTTTCTATCAAGCTGTAATGAAATATTTAAATCCACGGTTTCAAATGTAGGTTGGGCCTTGGCCTGAGGGATCTTCACATTTTTTTGAACAATCATAATGAAGCTCCCCAGGTCTGCCGACGAATCCAATCTAAGTCTATTTTTATGGGTATTTTCTTTTTGATAACTTGGCAGCCGAGATAAAAAAAGAGAGTACTCGTCTATTTTTATATGTATTTGCTTGAAAATCATAATGTAGATTTTGCTTTTCAGCTTCAAATCTAAAAATCCGAGCAGTGAAGATACCTCAGGGCCTTGGCCCAACAATCCAGTTATTGCTTAAAGAATAGTAAGAAATACGAATCAAATGCCCAAGGCCCAACCGATAGTGAGATTGAACAAATTTAATGTGACGGTCGTGAGGCGCCTTATAACCATGGCCACTTAAAATCAGAGTTTTTTGATGGTTTTATGACTACCATATGTATAAATTATGATTTCATGATAATATAACTACCAGTTAGCTTAAATACAGGATCAACAGAATGCCCTATATAATGCTTAATAGAGGACTGGATTATGAACAAACCAGGCAAGGTTGGCAATTGCGTGTGCATTTAGCACCTGACGCGATTTTTAAAAAGAATTTGACTAACTCACTTGAAGACATCAAGGATGTTCTGGCGGATGTATTTGTTGATGTTGCAGTTGATATTAAACTTTATGAAATTGTTGATCAGAATGAGTTGAATGAACATTATGATGGTGCATTGAGTCATTCTGGAAAAGATAGAACGCAATTAGGTAAAGAAATTTGTATCTATTTACCCGACGCAGATGTACCGCAATTATCAGCAGCGCAATACAAAGAGCGATTGCTCCAGTTATGGAAAAGACTTCAAGAGAATAACATTCCCCTGCATTATATGAATTTACCTGGCGATCGGGAAGTTATTGTACTCGATTATTTTGATTCTCCCTTCTCTTATACATCAAATAATCCTGACAGAGAAGAATGGCATGATAAACATGGTATCTTATTTAAAGAATTTAAAGCTAACGGAAAGCACCACCCTATTTTGGATGTGTTTTTCAAATCAGATGATTTAAATGATTATGGTATTTCACGTAAATCAGAAGAATTATCACCCAGCGTTAATTTTCTCTCCGAACACCAAAGCCGTGCTTTTCAGGATATATCCACACAATTGACTGAAATAGATCAACAACAAACATCGTATAGCGATTTTCTTTTTAAAAAAGGAACAACAGAAACATTGCTCTCTGAGATGATAGACAATTATTCTACAGGCATAAAAGCTTGCAAAAAGATGTATGAAAGAGCTGAATTCCAGGAGGCCTTTGCATCTCGCATAGAAAAAAATATGGATTATCAATTTCTTATCAATGCGCATCCCAAAAATCCTGATAGCGATTTTACCCAGCATCCTGCTATTGATGAAATCAGAGCAACAATAAAGCAACTAACTCAAGAAAGAGCAGATAAACTTATCAATGACCTCAGAACCGATTTTAGTAAGTATGTGAAACAAATCGAGAAAGATTTTCTTGCATTACCTGAATCATTATTGATACAGTTTTTTCCGACCGCCGTTAATGCTGCGTCTTTAGATCCTACCCCTGTCAATCGTGAACAATTGACTCGTTTAATAAGCACAAATCCTTCTAAAATGCAGACTATATTTCGACAAATGGCTATCATTCACCAAGAATCGCTGGCCAATGGATCTGCCAATCCTGCTAAAAAATTACTGATTGACAAACTAAATATATACAAACGGAACAGGGAGAAATCACCGGATTCATACCTTAATATTTTTGGCTTTCTATCAAGACCTTTCGGTGCTTTTTCTAAAAAGGAAAAAATCGAGGCGGTTAACAACATGATCGAAGTTATACAGGATCGTTCAAAGTCTCTGGATCCCAGGCATATTGGCGCTTTAAGGCAAGGGACATTGGGTGATTTATTAAAATGCTTACATATTCCTGCCTTTGTGCGCAAACAAAATAGACCTGCCCCCCACCGATAAATTGTCTGGGTTATAGCCATAAGTGATTAATCATACATGGCTATAATCCAAACCTTTCTAAAGATAGAGGTGTTCAGTTATCTGACTGTACCAGATTCATTGTCTCAATCATTAATTGTAAACGCGTCCTGCCCTGAAATACATTGATATCCAGTTTAAAAGCGGCGTGAATTTCTCTTGCCCTGTGATTCGGCCAATGGTTTAAATCTATATTGAAAGCGATGGCGTCCAATGTGTCTGTGCCACCTTTCGGCTGCAGTGTCATTTTCAAGTGATTCTGCCCCACCAGCCGTTGCTCCAGTATTTCAAAATGGTTATCAAACACCGGCGCTGGAAACAGCTGTCCCCAAGGGCCTGCTTCTTCAATCAAACGTGCAAGTTTCAGATGAAAGTTGTCTGGATGCAAGGGGCCATCCGTAAGAATCACGCCTTCACATTGTGATATATCAATGTGTTTTTCGACTTCGTTAATCAACGCTTCACGGAAGGCTGCAAAATTATCAGGCGGCATGCTTAAACCCGCGGCCATGGCATGACCGCCAAATTTAGTGATAAGGCCCGGGTGATCCTTGTCAACGGCTGCCAGTACATCCCTGATATTCAAACCGGCGATCGAGCGCGCTGATCCCTTTAATTCACTTTCACTGACTTTAGCCAGTGCAATCACAGGACGATGATAACGTTCTTTTAAACGACCCGCCAGAATGCCGATAACACCTTGGTGCCAGCTTTGGTCAAACAAACACAAGGTCACCGGGAGTTGTGCCTCTTGCAAGGATAATTTCTCCAGTGCCATCATGGCCTGCTCTTTCATTTCCGCTTCTATTTTCCGCCGTTCTAAATTTAATTCGTTCAGTTGGCAGGCATAATCCTGTGCCTGGCCTGCATCTTCTGTCATCAGGCATTCGATGCCCAGTGACATATCATCTAAGCGACCGGCGGCATTAAGCCTGGGGGCTACGGCAAACCCCAGATCGGATTCTCGTAACAAAGACAGGGTTCTTCCAGCGATTTCAATTAAAGCCTTGATACCGGGTCGACAATGCCCCTGACGGATTCGCATCAAGCCTTGATTAACCAGTATGCGATTATTCTGATCGAGTGCTACAACGTCAGCCACGGTACCCAGAGCCACCAAATCCAGAAAATGAGCCATATTCGGTTGTTCTATATTGTTTTCAACAAACCAGCCGCTGTCCTGCAGATGCCTTCTCAAAGCCACCATGGTATAAAAAATAACACCAACACCGGCAATGGATTTACTGGGGAAAGCACAGCCCTGTTGATTGGGATTGACGATAGCTACGGCCTCTGGCACATGGTCTGCAGGCAGATGATGATCCGTGACCAGCACATCAATTCCCTTCTCATTGGCCGCATCCACGCCGTCAAAACTGGCAATGCCGTTATCGACGGTTATAATCAGGTTCGGTTTCCAACGGCTGGCGACCTCAACGATAGCAGGCGTTAAACCATAACCAAACTCAAAACGATTGGGTACCAGGTACTCCACTTCTTTAGCACCCAGTGCTTTCAAGGCGGTCACGGCCAATGCGGTGGACGTTGCGCCATCGGCGTCAAAATCGCCTATGATGAGTATGCGTTGATTTTCTCTTAATGCCGTCTCAAGGCGCTGGCAGGCCTTGTCAATGTCTTTCAAGCTGTCAAAAGGCAGCATCGACTTTAACTGCTTATCCAGTTGGGACGTATCAGAAATACCGCGATGAGCATAAATGCGCCTCAATACATCCGGCACACCATCAAGCTCAGGGAGTTCAGCCGTATAAGTTCGTTGTTTAATGCGCATTTTTTATTCTTCTCCAAAGTCTCTGCCACCAGGGCTTTACTGCGTTGCAATAACTGTAATTAGTCCAGTGCCATCTTATCAGATGGCGCTTCATAGCCGTCAGATGATGGGGGTCTATGTCTTGATGGTTATTCACTAACAGGCAGTCTATCTGTTTTAAACGGCTTTCAGCGGTATAAATCGATACATTTTCAGAACAAAGCCTTGCAAGTGACGCAAGGTTTTCTGAAGTATAAACCGTTTTTTGTGAAGGATTTAAAGCACCGCCTCCCCAAACCCATACCCCGTTGATGGTTAGTTTGTGTTCATCCATTCGTTTTTGATTCATGGGGTTTGAGCTGAAAAACATTTGCGTTTCGGTGATAAATTGCTGCCAGAAAAAACTGTCATCCATCACCGATAATTCAGGCATCATTGATCGATGAAGCATTTGATAAACGGTTTTAACCTTTGGATCGGGCTTGGCATTTTTAGACAGCAACCAGCAGTTTGTATCATGATAAACCATTTCAAAGCCGTCATACTTCAGAAACGTAGCCAGTTCATTAAACCATTGTCTGGATTCCTGCGCTGTTAAACCCAACTCATCATCACAAGCTATGATCATCGCATCATTATGGGTTGCCTGCCAATGAACAGGAGACAAAACAAGCCATTCACCCGTTAAATGATGCAATTGACTTAATAACTGAGCCAGGGGCAGTTGCTGTTCTGAAAACCCCAGGCTGTATAAAAAATTAAGGTAAAAATGTCGCTGTCCTTTTATTTCTTCAACATCGGGGGGTAGCGTTTTTATTTCTGAGTTTATTACTACATCCATCGTTGTATCGCTATAAGTCATCAACAGTATTTCTGTCAAAAATCGCAGAATTTAAGTGTTGTTATGATAGTATGGAGGTCAGTATAAATTAATGAATACCTAAACGCCATGCAAATTAATCTCGAAAACAATGAAAACCATTCTGTTGAAGCCTATTCAGATCATCAGATAAAGATTAACGCCGTGACTTATAAAAACAGTCTTCTGGTTTCAAAAAATAGTATTATTGATGATCTGACCATTCAATCCATCGAGGACGTTGATAAGGCATTGTTAGAAAAAATCGTAGCGCTGGGGCCAGAGATTATCATCCTGGGCCACAGTGAAACCGGCAAACTTCTTCCGGTTGATCTTCGCTCAGAGCTGTCACGGCTAAGAATCGGTTTTGAATCGATGTCCATTGGCGCGGCCTGTCGTACATATAACGTGCTTTTGAGTGAAGCACGCGCTGTCGTTGCGCTATTTATTTTGTAGCGACTGACTGCAAATCAAATCTGCCGCTTTGCTTCCAGAACATTGGGAATTTGTCCCAGTTTCGTTAACAGACGAGACAGATTGTTTATGCCGTCAATCTCCACGGTCAAGGTGATATTTGCACTGTTATCCTGCTTGTTACTTTGCGTCTGCAAGGCATATACATGTGCTTTTTCGTTGGATAGCATTGAGGTGATATCACGTAATAAACCCGAGCGATCAAATGCTATGATCAATATATCCACCAGATAATGTTCACGTGTCGTGCTTCCCCAATTGACATGAAGAAAACGTTGTTTTTGCTTTTCCGTGGCGTGCAAAATATTGGGGCAGTCCTGGCGGTGAATCGATACCCCTCGCCCCAGGGTGATATAGCCGACCACCTCATCACCCGGAACAGGCTGGCAGCATCTGGCCATATAAGTCAACAGATTCCCCACCCCTTCAATGCATAAATCGCTACCCGAAACCTCCGGTTTTTCCTGTGGTTTAATGATTTTTTGGATATCGGGCTGTTGTTGTGGCTCATAGGGTGTCAGGCGATTGATAATCTGACTTAATTTAACATCCCCGCGCCCCACAGCCGCATAGAGATCATCAATCTTTTTATAATTAAAGGAGCTTAATACCCGGCTTAAATTTTCAGACTTCATACCGAGGGATTTTAACTCTTTATCCAATATATCATGGCCTTCGGCTCTGTTTTTATCATAGTCCTGCATTTTAAACCAATGCAGAACCTTGGCTTTTGCTTTGGACGTTTTTAAATAATTTAAATGCGGATTGATCCAGTCCCGGGACGGTTTAGGCTCCTTGCTGGTTAGAATTTCTACTTTATCGCCGGTTTTTAAGGAATAGGTTAAAGGCACTATTTTCCCGTTCACCTTGGCACCGCGACAGCGATGACCTACCTGACTATGAACATGGTATGCGAAATCCAGCGGCGTCACACCATGTGGCATGTCCAGCACATCGCCGCTCGGGGTAAATACATAGACCCTGTCTTCCAGAAATTCATTTTCAATCGCAGGCGATATGCCCTGAGTAACCGCCATTTCCTTATGCCATGCCAGTACATCGCGCAACCATTCTATTTTTCTTTCGTGGCTGGCTTTTTGCAAGCCGCCGCCTTCCTTATATTTCCAGTGAGCAGCGACACCCATTTCGGCCTGCTCATGCATTTGGAAGGTTCTGATTTGCACCTCAAAAACCCGACCTTCCGGGCCTTTTACAGCCGTATGCAATGATTGATAACCATTGTCTTTGGGTTTGATAATATAATCATCAAATTCTGCAGGAATCTGTTCCCAAAGCGCATGAACCAAGCCTAAAACTTCATAACACTGTTCGGTGGTTTCAACCAGAACACGAACGGCTGTGGCATCATATATTTCATCAAGAGAAATATTTTTTCGCGTCATTTTTTTATAAATGCTGTGGATATGTTTCGAGCGTCCATAGACTGCTAAGCGTTGTACGCCAAGCGCTTTGATTTTTTCATTCAGTGTCTCAACGATAATATCCACATAGCGATCACGCTCAAGACGTTTGGATTTCAACCCCTTGGCAATTTCTTTGTATTCTTCAGGATGAAGATAACGAAAAGCCAGATCTTCCATCTCCCATTTGATGGCGCCTATTCCCAGGCGATTGGCCAGGGGCGCATAAATTTCCATGGCCTCAGTTGCCAGTTGTCGGCGCATGGATTCAGGCAGGGGTGCAGATGAACGTAGAATGCATAATCGCTCTGCCAGCTTGATTAAAACCACACGAACGTCATCGACCATAGCCAATAACATTTTACGGGTATTATCAATCTGTTGTTTATTCTGAGGGTAATTGTTTAAGGCTTCAAACCCTTCTATGGCATTCATTTTTGCGATGCCCTTGACAAGACGGGCAATATTTTCCCCTAGCTGCTCCTCAACGTCCTCCATTGACAATTCAGCATAATGCACGCTTTCAAAGATAATCGCTGCAGCAAGCGTTTCCTGATCAACTTCTAAATCCGCCAGGATATCAGCCATGGCCAACCCCAGCTGTAAGCAGGATTCCCCGGTATCAGTCGCCTGATCCTGACCCGCTATCTGACTGAGAGAACAGGCATTGCGAATCAAATCCAGATCTTCGAAGTAACCTTTTGAGCTTAAATGCTGAACCCATTGATCAAGATCTATCTGACCGTCAGATAATGCTGGAGTACTTTCTTTGACCTTCACCATGACAGCTATCCTTTTATAAAAAGGGCAATGGATTCAACGTGTGCCGTATTGGGAAACATATCCATGATACCGGCAGCCCGAAGTCGGTAGCCATGTTGATGAACAAGAACATCAGCATCTCTGGCCAGCGTGACGGGATTGCAGGATACATAAACAATTCTCTGGGGAGACATTTTGCCTATGGCCTTCACTATTTCAAAAGCACCTGAACGGGGCGGATCAATCAGAATTTTATTGAATTTTTGCTTTAAAATATTCTGAACCTGCTGGGGATCATCAAGATTTGCCGCATAAAACTCCACATTATCCAATTGGTTTGCCCTGGCGTTCATCAAGGCCCGCTCAACCATTGCCTGACTACCTTCTATACCTTTAACTTTAGCGCATTTTGTCGCTAAAGGCAGGGAAAAATTACCTAAACCGCAAAATAAATCCAGAATGTCATCTTCAGGCTGAATTTCCATCAGTTCGATTGCCCTATCAACCATTAAACGATTTAAAGGGGCATTGATCTGGATAAAATCACTGGGATGAAATTTTAACTGAAGATCATAATTCGGTAAGTCATAACTGAGAAAATCATCCTTTGTTTGTGGGTAAAAGGCATAGACACTGTCCTCTCCTCCTGGTTGCAGATAAATTCTGTAACCATACGCCTTTGCAAACTGACGGATTTTATCTTCATCGGCAGGACTTAAAGGATGAAGGTTTCTGAAAATCAAAGCGACTTCGCTGTCTCCTGCAGCGACTTCAATTTGAGAAATACTGTATCTGTCATCCAGGGAGCTTACCAACTGGCGCAGCTTGATAATATCCTTGTCGACTTTGGCATGTAATACAGGACAGCGCTCAATGTTGGTAATGAATTTAGGATTGTTTCTTTCCCTGAAACCCAGCATGATTGCGTTTTTTTTACCCACATACCTGACGCTCAAGCGGGCCTTGTTCCGATAATTCCAGGCATCAGCCTTTAGTGGGGGCAGGATTTTTTCTGGCGTGAGGTGGCCAATTCTCTGGAAAATATCCAGAAGGGTATCCTGTTTGGCTGTGATTTGATGATGATTAGCCAGATGTTGTAATGAGCAACCGCCGCATGTGGCGTAATGAGCGCATTGAGAATCAACGCGCTGGCCTGATGGCGTTATCACACTCACTAACTGGCCTTCAGAAAAATCGCGTTTTACAGTGGTATATTGAAACGAAACCTCTTCACCGGGCAATGCCCCTTGAATAAAAACCGCCTTGCCTTCTATTCGAGCAATGCCACGACAGTCATGGCTAAGATTTTCAATCGTTGCCCGAAACAACCCGCTCGGTGGTCTTTGCCCTCTGTGTCTTTTCATAACCATCATTCTCAAAAAAACCAACACACATTACTGGCAATAAAAATTCTTGCAAATACTGCTATTATAATTAAATTATAATTTTTATAACTAAGGACAGTCATAATGATTAAGAATATCATATTTGCAACGGTTTTGTCATGGTGCTTTTACCAAGTACCCTATGCAGCCCCTCAGGTTAGCTTATCAACTACAGAACGATTGCTTGAAAAACACCCCTCAGGTTTTGCCAATCTTGAACACCGTTCAATAGGTAATCAAATCAAATTACGCATGCTGATACCCCCTGCTGACACAGCCTCTACCAAACTTCATTTAACCAATGGATTGATTTTAAGCTATGGTGATATTGTGATGTTTGCCGGTGATTTTTTTGGTCATGAAGCCTACCCCGTTTCAAGCTGCTCACCGGGTGGGCGGGAAACATGTTTTCTGGCGCAGTTTGATGCATTGGCTACCCAGGGCAAACCCTCAGACCAGCATTGCTCCAGCCCTTTCGTCAAAACAAAAAAAATCACACAATTCATGGATGCGTTGGTGGAAAAGATGGACCAGGCTCAGAAAGAAGGCCAATCGATTACAAGCTATTATGCAGCGCACGGAGATGAGTTAAACACATCACTGAATAAATTAACCTGCGGCGGCAGCTTCATCAGTGACTATATACCTTTTGGCCAATTTCTGACGCTGGCAGAGGTCAATTTTGATCATTTCTTACCTGACGCCATGACAGCTTATAAAGCGGGCCATGCCGTGGCCCTGCAGACTGCCGTCAAGGCGTATAGGAAAAAGGTAGAAAATAATAACATCGAGGCGCAGCAACTCCTTGAATTAGCTTATGCTCAGAATGCTTTTGCCAATCATTATCTGACCGATTCGTTTTCCGCGGGGCATATGCGAACCCCAAGGCGAATCATTCATAATATAGTGCAGTTGCCCGCGATATTAAAATTATTACTGGCTAACCTGATGCATGATGAAGACAATCGTCAGGGACTGCATGTCGTTAACGCTGAAGGCATGGCATTCAAAGTGTATGGCGATGGTTATTTATACAATGATGAGGCTTCTCTGCAGCGATTCATTATGAAGGAAGCCATGCAACGTTCTGCCGATGCGGTTTATCAGGCCTTTATCACCGGTCAAACGCCAAAATATTATGCTGAACTGGGTCTCACGCCGGATATCAGTTTGATTGAACAACTAAACCAAACAGCCCCTTTGTTTAAATACGAAAACGGACAGTTGCTAAAGCGCAAAAAAAATCATGATGTTTATGATCATCAATGGACAGCGACTTGGAGCGGTTTGATCACCTTGCTTGAATTTTAGTGATAACCAGAATTGACTGTGGAGCAGTATGGGGCTTCTTGAGCAACAAACAAGCAACTATTGGTTTAACACGTAATTGTTATTGACTAGAAAGCATAAATCAAAGTTAAATAGTAATTAAGGTATTGTTAATCATAAGGATATATAATGACAATCAAAAAATTACTCTCGGCCATGCTTGCTTGCGGCTGCTCTGTCACCGCTTTTGCTGATGGAATAATTGACAGTGATTATATGATGCCCTGGGTTAAGGTCCTCACTTTGAGTGGCGGTCCTGCATGGTCGCATCCAGCTGGAGAGACGCAGGTTATCCCCCTGATCCCTTCTCTTTTTACCAATACCTATGAGGCAAGAAAGCACTCCAATACCATGTTCTTTGGCTCGCTGTTTTTTGGTCTGCAGACCAACTATGGCTGTTGTGTTCAGGGACAATGGGGCATTGAGCTTGCCGGTGCCGGTGATGCTGAGTTGCAAGGGAATATATTATCTACTGGCTCTGCGTATGAATACCAGATGAATCATGGCCGCGTCAGTTTCAGAGGCAAGCTCCAAGCTGATCCCAAAATCATGTTCATACAACCCTATATCACAGGCAGCATAGGGGCGGCCTTTAATCATAGCTTTAATTACACCACTCTTCCCGCGGTCAACCCGGTCATTTCACCCCGATATTACAACGATAAGACAGAACTTGCCTTTGCATGGACTGCTGGCGGCGGCTTGCAAATGGCTATCAATAAAAATTGGCAGGCGGGCGTTGGATACGAATTTGTAGATTGGGGGAAAAGCAGCCTGGGTCGGGCGCTGAGCAGCCCATTTACTAATATAGGGCCGCAATTATCGCATCTTTATTCACATCAGGCAGTGTTCAGTATCAGTTACTTGTGTTGAAGATTGACAAGGCAACATCTCATACAAAATGAAGCATCCGAACCGCGCGTTGGTAAGCACCTGTAAAGTCATCTCAGGGGGCCTTTCCGATCAGTTTCCTAGCCACGATCGGGCTGCTATCT